>DATFOP010000446.1:0-12869 GCA_035265505.1 Propionibacteriaceae bacterium
AACACGATGCCGAAGGCCGCGCCCACGAGCCCAAGGCCGACGATGACCCGTACCAGTGCTGGCCAGCCGCCGCGGGCCACGAACGGCGCCAGCCATACCTTGCCGCCGGCTTCCTCCCGCCATTTCTTCTGCTGCGCCGAATCCGCCTGTCGCCACACCAGAGCGGCACCGGCGCAGGCAAAGGCCACCGGCCAGAAGAGTTGCTGGCTGACGCCGAAGCCGCTGCTCTGCACCAGCCAGAGCAGGCCGCTGCCAAACGCCACCAGGGCGACGAGCATCCCCCAGTCCACGCGGCGCCTCGGCCTTGCCGGGCCGCGAAGTCCCTTCCGGCTGGCCGCTTCTAGGCCGGGGGCAGCGGTCGTGGACTCCGGTGGCAACAGCAGCCACAGCGCACCGTACGCAATGACACCAAGGAACTGGAAGATCAACAACGCGACGAAGCCAGCGCGAATCACCATCACCGGCCAACCCAGGTGGCGGGCGAGCCCTGTGCAGACCCCACCCAGCATCGCGCCCTCCGCCACTCTGGTCGCGCGGGAATGCTCAGGGACTGTGGCATCGGGTGCGGTGGGCTCGGCGTCAGCTGCGGTGACGTCGGCGTCACGCGCGGTGACCCTGTCGAACCGCTGACCTTCGACAGGCACAGGATCGGTCAGCGGCTTCGGGCGCGGCGAGTCTGCGTCAAGGCGTGGCGACGGGTTGGCAGACATGTCTCCTCCAAGCCTGACACCGGGAGGCTCTCCCGGCCAGCAGGGGTGACCCGGAGCCGACCCTCACCGGCGGCAGGCCGTCGCCCCCACACAGTCAGGGCGACCAACGGCCGGGAGCTTTTGGGGGTCGTCCCTGATGGTGTGATCCTAGCTCTGTCGGCAGGATGTAGCGGTGAGCTCGATGTGGACGATCCGCCGTAGCGTGACCGATCGCAAGCTGACCGGCCTCTGCGGTGGCGTAGCCCGGTACTGGGGCATCGACTCCACCCTGGTCCGGGTCGGTGTCGCCTTGCTAGCGCTGAGCGGCGGCATCGGTGTCGTGCTCTATCTCGCCGGTTGGCTGCTGATCCCCGAGGACGGAAAGACACAGGCCCGGGTCGACGAGCTCTTCGGTCCACAGATGCGTCGTTGGTCGAAGGAAGTCTGGCTGGCGATCGTGGTGATCGCCTGCATCATCTCGTTCACCATCCTCGGTGCTCTGACACCATTCGGCGCCGGCCCGGCGATCGTTCTCGCCGGGATCTGGTACTTCGGTTTCTACAAGAAGCACAAGTCGACCGGTGCCGCGCCCGCGGTTGGCCCACCAGCTGCGTCGGATTACGAGTTCATCAGCTATCCGGGTCCGCCAACACCATTCACCGAAGCCGCCGAGGCCTGGCGCCAGCGGATCGAGGACCAGGCGCAGCAGGTATCGGCGCAACGTGCGACGTCTCAGCAGGGCGGCAGCCAGACCGTGGAGACGACCTCATGGCCGGCGCCAACGGCAGCCAACGGCACGCCAGCGCCAAGCCCGGCGGATCTGGAACGTGAGCAGCACCAGGCGTTCCTGGCCGAACCAGACCCGGTGGGCCTCTATTCACCACCCGGCGACGTGTCAGTCCAGACCTCGTCAGTGCTGACCCGGGGCAACACCGCTTCGGCAAGGCGGCTCCGACTTGTGTCCGTGATCGCCTTGGGCCTCACACTCTCCGGTTTGGGAGTCGCGAACTACCTCGGCGCCGGCGTGCCGTTGGTGGCGTTCTTCGCTGCCGCCCTGCTCGTCGTCGGGATCACCCTGCTGGCCGCGACGTGGCTTGGCCGAGCCCGTGGGCTGCTGCCGCTGGGCATCATGCTGCTGGTCGGCCTCTTGGCGACGTCGGCGTACCAAACGACGATCCAGCGTGAAGACTGGAACCGGACCTTGCACACCTATACGGAGGCCGCCCAGCTACCGCTGAACGGCGACAGCCGTGACGTCGGCCGGATGACCACCGATCTGAGCAAGCTGAGCTATACCGAGGACGTCACCTACCGGGCGCACGTCGATCTTGGAAGCCTGACCGTGGTGGTGCCTCCAGGGGCGAGAGTCCGCGTCATTTATGCGATCGATTCCGGGGTCGTCCACGTCTTCGACACCGTGGTCGCGGCCGGCGCAGAGCTGCACGACACCGTCGAACCGGATGCCGCCACGACCGCCGCTCCGGTCCTGACTCTCGAGTTGTCGGTCGACAGCGGCAAGATTGTGGTCCGATGATAAGACGTGTCGACGTGGTGGCCCTTGTCCTCGGGATCGTGCTGACCGCCGTTGCCGCTTTGTCGCTCTGGGCGACCCTTGTCGGCTCGATCAACTGGGGCATTGTCCAGATCGTCGCCCCGTTGGGCCTGGTGGCCACGGGGATCGTTGGCTTGGCACTCTCCCGTAATCGCACCTGATCTCCCCCGTACAACCGACAGAAAGGCGCGTTTCATGACCAGCCCATTCCCATCACCGGCGCCTCGGAGGCTAGAACGCAGTCGCTCGAATCGGGTTATCGGCGGCGTTTGCGGTGGCGTGGCGACCTACCTCAACATGGATCCCACGTTGGTTCGAGTGCTGACTGTGGTGTTGTCCCTGTTCACTGGGGTACCAGTCGTTGTCTACCTCGTGCTGTTGCTCGTCGTGCCGGAGGAAGGCTCGGATATCCCGCCCTATGTTGGGCCTGGATATCAGCCTGGCTCTCAGACCATCCCCCCGACCCAACAGCGGGCCGGCGATCCGGTCTGGGGCTCCGGCGGTGCTCCGTGGGAGCAACCGGCTTCGAGCCAGCCAACACCTGCTGAGCCTGCACCGGGCCCATCACCGGTCCCTCCAGCAGCCGAGCAGGGTGAAGAGCGCAGGCCTGAGCAGCGCCCAGAGGGCAATCCGCCTTCGTGACCTCCTGAGGAGCCACCTCAAGCAGCGCGGACGAGCTCGAGAAAGTAGCGGTGAACCCGGAGGTCGCCTGTCATCTCGGGGTGGAAGCTGGTGGCCAGCACCGAGCCTTGACGGACCGCAATGATCTTGGTGCCGGCGCCGGGGACCGTCACCTGACCAACCACCTCGACGGCCTCACCGGCGCGCTCAACCCAGGGCGCGCGAATGAAGACCGCATGCAGGGGGCCAGGGATACCGACCAAATCGACATCGGTCTCGAAGGAGTCGACCTGGCGGCCGAACGCATTGCGGCGGACCGTGATATCCAGGCCACCGAAGGTGCGCTGATCCGCGGTGCCGTCCAGCACCTCGTTGGCTAGCAAGATCATTCCAGCACAGGATCCGTACGCTGGCAGACCGCCCCGCAGTGCAGCAATCAGCGGGTCTCGGAGCTCGAAGATGACGGCGAGCTTGTCGATCGTCGTGGATTCGCCACCCGGCAAAACGATTCCGTCGAGATGTTCGAGTTCGGCCGGTCGCCGTACCGGTCGGGCCTCTGCGCCGCACTCGGTCAGGGCAACGAGGTGCTCCCGCACGTCCCCTTGCAGGGCAAGGACACCTACCGCCGGTGCGCTCACCAACCGCGTTCAGCGAGCCGATGTGGCTGCGGCAGGTCTGGCGATGATGAAGGGCTGGCCTCCGGCGGAGGCACATTGATGCCCACCATCGCCTCGCCAAGTCCACGGGAGACCTTGGCGATCACGTCGGGATCGTCGAAGAAGGTGGTGGCCTGCACGATTGCGGCAGCCCTCCCGGCGGGGTTCCCGGACTTGAAGATCCCCGAGCCCACGAACACCCCCTCGGCGCCAAGCTGCATCATCATCGCCGCATCCGCGGGAGTGGCGATGCCGCCGGCGGTGAACAAGACCACCGGCAGCTTTCCCAGCTGAGCGACCTCGGCGACCAGCTCGTACGGCGCCTGCAGTTCCTTCGCGGCGACATATAGCTCGTCAGGTGCCATTCCGCCGAGCCGCCGGATCTCAGCGCGGATCGAGCGCATATGCGTAGTGGCGTTGGAGACGTCGCCCGTGCCGGCCTCGCCCTTGGACCGGATCATGGCCGCTCCTTCGGTGATCCGGCGAAGCGCTTCCCCAAGATTGGTGGCGCCGCAGACGAAAGGCACCCGAAACTGCCACTTGTCGATGTGATTCGCGTAGTCGGCCGGCGTCAGCACCTCAGATTCGTCGACGTAGTCCACGCCGAGTGACTGCAACACCTGCGCTTCGACGAAGTGGCCGATGCGGGCCTTGGCCATCACGGGGATGGACACCGCCCCGATGATCCCGTCGATCATGTCTGGGTCGCTCATCCGCGAGACGCCGCCTTGAGCACGGATATCAGCCGGCACTCGCTCCAGAGCCATCACGGCGACCGCGCCGGCGTCCTCGGCGATCTTGGCCTGCTCCGGGGTGACTACGTCCATGATCACCCCGCCTTTGAGCATTTCGGCCATACCGCGCTTGACACGCGCGCTGCCGATCGAGGTGCTAGTGGTGTGGTCGGACATGCGCTGCTTAACCTCTTTCTGAAGACTTGGCCGAAGCAATCCTAGGTCGTGGGCGCGCCTGACTCTGAGCCATTTCCCAGTGATCTCTTGCCGACGAACTCGATCCGCACCAGGACTCGATCCGCACCAGACCGTCGCAGGTGGCTCCTAGGTCACTCCCATTCGATCGTGCCGGGAGGTTTGCTCGTGATGTCGAGCACAACCCGGTTGACCTCGCGGACCTCATTGGTGATTCGGGTGCTGATCTTTTCCAACACTTCGTACGGCAGCCGGCCCCAATCGGCGGTCATTGCGTCTTCGCTGGTTACCGGCCGCAGCACGACCGGATGGCCGTACGTCCGGCCGTCGCCCTGCACGCCGACCGAGCGCACGTCGGCCAGCAGCACAACGGGAAATTGCCAGATGTCGCGGTCCAGCGCAGCGGCAGTCAACTCGGCTCGCGCAATGGCGTCTGCCTCACGGAGCACCGACAGCCGTTCGCGCGTCACTTCACCAATGATCCGGATACTCAGCCCAGGCCCCGGAAACGGATGGCGCCAGACGATTCCGGGCGGCAGACCCAGCTGCTCACCGACGGCGCGCACTTCGTCCTTGAAGAGGGTGCGCAGCGGCTCGATCAACGAGAACTGCAGATCGTCGGGAAGTCCACCGACGTTGTGGTGGCTCTTGATGTTGGCTGCGCCCTCGCCTCCGCCGGACTCGACCACATCCGGATACAGCGTGCCCTGGACCAGGAACTCCACGTCTCCCGCTTCGCCCACAACTTCCCTGGCCGCGGCCTCGAAAGTCCGAATGAATTCCCGGCCGATGATCTTGCGCTTGAGTTCGGGTTCCGTCACCCCGGCCAACGCGGACAAGAACTGATCGGCGGCCTCGACGACCTTCAGATCAACGCCGGTGGCGGCCACGAAGTCACGCTCCACCTGCTCGGCCTCGCCCTTGCGGAGCAGGCCGTGATCAACGAAGACGCAGGTGAGCTGGCTGCCCACGGCCCGCTGGACCAGCGCGGCCGCTACCGCAGAGTCGACGCCGCCGGACAATCCACAGATCAGGTGCTTGTCCCCGACCTGCTGCTGGATCGCGAGCACGGCGTCGTCAACGATGCTGGCCGGCGTCCAGTCTGGTGTGCAGCCGGCGATGTCGTACAGGAATCTTTCAAGCACGAGCTGACCAGCTTGGGAATGCAGCACCTCGGGATGCCACTGCACGCCCGCGAAGCCACGGTCGGCGTCTTCGAAGGCGGCGATCGGAGCCCCGGCGCTGCTGGCCAAGGCGCGGAAGCCGGCGGGCGCCGCGGCCACCGCGTCGCCGTGACTCATCCACACCCGCAACGATGCCGGCAGGTCGGCCAGCAGCGTTCCGGGTTCAGTAACCAAGGCCTGGGTACGCCCGAACTCGCTCAATCCGGTACGAGCAACGTCACCGCCGAGCGCCCGAGCCATGGCCTGGAAGCCATAACAGATTCCGAAGGTGGGGACGCCCGAAGCGAAGAGGTCTGGGTCGACCTGCGGTGCGCCCGGCGCGTAGACCGACTGTGGACCCCCGGACAGGATGATGGCCTTGGGCCGGCGGGCGACGATCTGGGTCACCGGGGCGGTGTGCGGGACGATCTCGGAGTAGACCTTTGCCTCCCGGACGCGGCGCGCGATCAGCTGGGCGTACTGAGCACCGAAGTCGACCACCAACACCAAGTCGTGCTCGGTCACTCTCTGCCCTCCTCGCCAGCCGAAGGCAGAATTCTAGAGGTCCGTTGGTGCGCCATACGTCTAGGCACGACCGAGCCGCCGGAAGGCGCGGACCACCATGACCAGGAGCGACGCGAACTGCCGTCCACTCATGCCGTGGCTCGGAGCTATCGGCAAGCCGCGTTGGGTGCCGACGGCCTGCACGTCGACGAATCGGGAAATCCCGTCTCGACCCTGGCGGCGACCCAGGCCGGAGCGCTTCATGCCGCCCATCGGGGCGTCGATGCTGCCAAACGTCGCGGCGAAGCCCTCGTTCACATTGACCGTGCCACAGGTGATCTTGCTTGCCACCTGCCGACCGCGTTCCGGATCACCGGTCCACACACTGGCGTTCAAGCCGTACTCGGAATCGTTGGCGCGAGCCACCGCCTCATCCGCATCGGCGACGGGGTAGACACTGACGACGGGCCCGAACGTCTCCTCGGCGTAGCAGGCCATCTCCGGAGTGACCCCGGTGAGGACGGTCGGCTCGTAGAACAACTCACCAAGATCAGCGCGTCGGCGCCCGCCGGACAGCAGCGTGGCGCCCTTGGCCACCGCATCATCGACGTGCTCACTCACCCGCTGCACCTGACGAAGGTTGATCAAGCTGCCGATGTCGTGGTCGTAGTCAAGCGCGTGCCCTAACGTCAAGTCACGAGTTCGCGACACGAACGCCCGGCAGAAGTCCTGCATCAATCTCTCCGCGACGTAGATCCGCTCGATCGACACGCAGAGCTGGCCCCCGTTCGAGAAACAGGCCCGAACCGCCCCTTCCGCCGCCACCTGGACGTCGGCGTCGTCCAAGACCAGCAACGGGTTCTTGCCACCGAGCTCCAGCGAGCAGCCGATCAACCGATCGGCACAACGCGTGGCCACGATCCGGCCGGTCGCCGTCGAACCGGTGAAGCAGACGTAGTCGCTGACGTCGATCAGCTCCGGCCCGACCCGATCACCAGCGCCATGGACGACTTGCCAGAGGCCCCTTGGCATGCCGCAGTCTTCGAGCAGTTCGACGGCGGCGAGACTGATCAGAGGCGTCTGCTCATCCGGCTTCAGAACCACCCCGTTGCCGGCCACCAGCGCGGCTAGTCCGTCGGAGATCGCCATCGTCAGCGGGTAATTCCAGGGGGCGATGATGCCAATCAGGCCCTTCGGCACGTAGTGCCGGTCAATCCGGGTAAGCCCAGGAAAGAGGCCTTGACCTCGCTCAGACCGTAGATAGCGGTACGCGCGACGAGCGTAGTAGCGGGCCGTCACTGCGGCATGCAGCACCTCTTCGGTGGCGCTCAATCGGGCCTTGCCAGCATCACGTTGGACGAGATCGACAAAGGTGTCCAGCTGATCGACCAAGCGATCATGAAAGCGAAGGAGCACGGCTGCTCGCTCCGGCACCGGACGCAGTGCCCATTCGGCTTGCCGCTGCCGCGCGCGATCGGCCGCTGCTTTCACATCCTGGGCCGTCGAGGTGGGCAGATCGCCAACCGGCGCTCCACTGACGGGTGAGTGCAGGGTTCGCGCCGGACCGGTGGCCGCCAAGTACGCAACGAGGTGGGCGACGTCCACGGGCAGGGAGTTTGAACCATCGTGCCGCGCTGTCGCCTCTGGCGCTTGGCTCATGACCCCAGCCCGCGCACCTGGCCAGCTTAGTGCCGGCGCCGAGCCAAGCGGACAAAGATAGGGCACGTGGATTGCGATGTCGTCATCATCGGCGCCGGCCTGTCCGGGCTGGTCGCCGCCCGCGAGCTGGCCATGGCGGGGCACTCGGTGATCCTGCTCGACGGCGAGCCGCCGCAATCGATAGGTGGGCAGGCTCACTGGTCTTTCGGAGGGCTGTTCCTGGTCAACTCGCCCGAGCAGCGCCGACTGCGGATCCGGGACTCCGTAGAGCTGGCGATGGCGGACTGGCTCGGCAGTGCGGGTTTCGACCGGGTAGAAGATCACTGGCCGCGGCAATGGGCTGAGGCGTATGTGCACTTCGCCAGCGAAGAGATGCGTCGGTGGCTACACGATCTTGGCGTCCGCTGGTTCCCGTTGGTGCAGTGGGCCGAGCGCGGCGGCTACCTCGCTCCCGGGCACGGCAACTCGGTGCCGCGATTTCATGTGACCTGGGGTACCGGTCCTGCGCTGGTGCAGCCGTTCCTTTCCTCGGTCATGCAGTCAAGACGGATCCGCATTCGACACCGGCACAAGGTGAGTTCGCTCGAGGTCAGCGCCGGGGGTGTGCTCGTCTCCGGCGCAGTGTTGACCCCGTCCGACGTCCCGCCCGGTGCTCCATCGGTGCAGACGCAGATCGGCGACTTCCATGTGGTCGCTCAGGCAGTGGTCGTGGCCAGTGGCGGGATCGGCGGCAACTTCGACCTCGTGCGGCGGAGCTGGCCACGGCAGTTCGGCGACCCGCCGGACCATCTCATCGCCGGTGTGCCTGATTACGTCGACGGCTCCATGCTTGAGGTGACCCAGCGAGCGGGGGGCAGGTTGATCAACCCAGACAGGATGTGGCACTACCCGGAAGGCATCGTCAATCACACTCCGATCTGGAGCAACCACGGCATCCGCATCCTGCCGGGACCGTCGTCTCTCTGGCTTGATGCCCGTGGTCGTCGTTTTCCCCCGCCGCTGTTTCCAGGCTTCGACTCCCTCGGTGCGTTGCGCCACCTCGCAGCCAGCGGCCATGACTACTCGTGGTTTGTGCTCGACCAGGCAACGATAGGTGCGGAGTTCGCTCTGTCCGGCTCCGAGCAGAACGCCGACCTGACCGGCAAGGACCTGCGGCTGCTGGCCGGTCGGTTGCGACCCGGTCCGACCCCTGAGGTTCAGAGGTTCTTGGACCGGGGACAGGACTTCGTGCGGGCGGACACGGTAGGCGACCTCGCCGCCGCTATGAATGAGCTTGTGGGTGAGCGGCGGATCGAGGTTGAGAATTTGCACCGGGTGATCGCAGAGCGCGATCTTCAGGTGCGTAGCGGCTTGGGAAAGGATCCGCAGGTGGTGGCCACGGCGGCCGCAAGGCGGTTCCTGGGCGATCGGTTGATCCGGGTCGTGACCCCGCACGAGCTGCTTGATCCGAGCGATTCCAAGTCGGGCAGTGCGGGTGCGGGCGGCCCGTTGATAGCCGTACGGCTGCACGTTCTCACTCGAAAGACGCTCGGTGGCCTGGAGACCGACCTCGGCGGTCGGGTCTTGACTGCCAACGGTTCGCCGCTGAAGGGCGTGTACGCGGTCGGCGAGGCGGCCGGCTTCGGCGGTGGCGGCATGCACGGCTACCGCGCACTGGAGGGAACCTTCCTCGGCGGCTGCCTCTTCAGCGGCCGCATGGCTGGTCGGGCCCTGTCGGCCGCTCTCGCTTGAGGTCGACCCGGAGTCAGCGCTGCGGCGACTGGTTGGCACCGCCGAGGAGTGCGCCGGTCCGGACAAGGTCGGCGGCCACATCACGCAACTTCACGTTGGTCTGCTGCGAGGCATGGGTCAGGATCGTGAACGCCTGATCGTCGGTGACCTTGTGTCGCTCCATCAGAATGCCCTTGGCCTGCTCAATCACCGCTCTCGACATCATGGCTTTGCGCATGTGCGCCAGGTCCTCTTCGGTCCGGGCTGCTGCTTCCGCATTGCTGACGGCCAGCGCGAGCCAGGAAGCGACATCCTCGCCCAAAGCGACATCGGCCTCACCGAAAGCATGGGGTCGACCCGCATAGGTGTCCAGCGCGCCGATTGTCGCGCCCTGAAACGGTAAGGGGACCGAGAGGGAGCTGCCGACACCTTGCGCTGCAGCGTTCCGGGCGTAGTCCGGCCATCGCTGTTCAGCGCGCATGTCGTCGATGAGGAACACCTGCCCGGCCCTGGCGGCGTCCATGCAGGGCCCGTATCCACGCTCGTACTGCAGCTCATCAGCATCCAACGCCATCTGCCCGTCGTATGCCGCGGTGAACGCGTTTTCGCCCCGGATCAGGGTGATGGACGCCGCTTCGGTGCCAGGCATCGCCCGCCGGGCGACCTTCGTGATCTCGTCGAGCACGTCGGCCAGGTCTCGGCCCACAAGGACAACCGTGGCGAGCTCCTCGTGCAGCTTGCTCAGATCTGGCTTCACTTGCCCACTCCTCGTCGCCCGATGTCAGTACTGGTCTCAGCGGAGTCGCGGAGAGCGGCCTGGTGGTGGCGCACCACTTCGGCCACCACGAACGTGAGGAACTTCTCGGCGAACTCTGGGTCCAGTTTGGCGTCTGCCGCCAGGGCGCGCAGCCGAGAGATCTGCTGAGCTTCCCGTTCCGGATCGGCGGGCGGCAGGCCATGACGAGCCTTGAGGTCCCCGACCTGCTGGGTAATCTTGAATCGCTCGGCCAACAGATGAACCAGCGCCGCATCCATATTGTCGATGCTGTCCCGTAGCCGGCGCAGTTCGGCGGCCGCTTCCTCCTCCACGGCCGTCAGCCTAAGCGGTCCAGCACCCCTTGCACTGATCACGCTCAACCGACGACGACCTCCACCCGCTGGAACTCCTTGATCTCGGTATAACCAGTCGTCGACATCGCCTTGCGCAGAGCACCAACCAGGTTCATCGTCCCGTCGGGAACGGTGGACGGACCGAGCAGAATCTGGTCCAACGTGCCCACAGTGCCGAGGTGGGCGCGCTCACCTCTCGGCAAGTTGGAGTGCCAGGCTTCTGGACCCCAGTGATAACCACCGCCGGGGGCTTCTTCGGCCTTGGCCAGCGGGGAGCCGACCATCACGGCGTCGGCGCCGCAGGCGATTGCCTTGGCTATGTCGCCAGACCGGCCGACCGAGCCGTCGGCAATGACGTGGACATACCGCCCGCCGGACTCGTCGAGGTAGTCCCGACGAGCTTCCGCGACGTCCGACACCGCGGATGCCATCGGTACGGCGACCCCGAGCACCGAGCGGCTGGTGGAAGCGGCGCCGCCGCCGAACCCGACCAGGACGCCGGCTGCACCGGTACGCATGAGGTGCAGGGCGGCCTGGTAAGTGGCGCAGCCTCCCACGATCACCGGCACATCGAGTTCGTAGATGAACTTCTTGAGGTTCAGCGGCGTCAGGTCCGATGAGACATGCTCGGCCGATACGGTCGTCCCGCGGATGACGAAGAAGTCCACGCCCGCGTCCACAACGGCGGCGGCGTACTCCTGCGTGTTCTGCGGCGAGAGCGACCCAGCTGCCGGCACGCCGGCACCGCGGATTTCGGCGATCCGCTTGCCGATCAGCTCACCCTTGATCGGCTCCGCGTAGATGCGCTGCATCAAACGGGTGGCCTCGCCGGCGTCCTCAACGGCGATGATCTCGGTGATCATCGGCTCTGGATCCTCGTACCGCGTCCACAGACCCTCGAGGTTCAGCACCGCCAGTCCGCCGAGCTGGCCGATCCTGATGGCCGTCGCCGGAGAGACCACCGAATCCATCGGCGCGGCGATCAGCGGATAGTCGAAGGTGTACGCGTCGATCCGCCACTGCAGCGAAACTTCCTCATCCCCGCGCGTGCGCCGGGATGGAACGATGCTGATGTCGTCGAACGCAAAGGCCTGCTGGGCACGCTTGCTTCGGCCGATTTCAAACATGTGAGACCTCAACTCGCGTAGTTCGGCGCCTCGACGGTCATCTGGATGTCGTGCGGGTGCGATTCCCGCAATCCGGCTGAGGTGATCCGTACGAAGGATCCTCGCTCCTGCAGGTCGGGCACCGTCGATGCACCGGTGTAGAACATCGACTGGCGCAAGCCACCGACCAGCTGGTACGCGACCGCCGCCAGCGGGCCGCGGAACGGCACTTGGCCTTCGATACCCTCCGCGATCAGCATCGAGTCGTTGTTGACGTCACTTTGGAAGTACCGGTCCTTGGAGTATGACGCGCTCCGCCCGCGCGAGGCCATCGCCGCGAAAGAGCCCATGCCCCGATAGGTCTTGAATTGCTTGCCATTGACGAAGATCAACTCGCCGGGGCTCTCCTCGCAGCCGGCTAGTAACGAACCCAGCATGACGGTGTCTGCGCCGGCGACGAGCGCCTTGGCGATATCGCCCGAATACTGCAGGCCGCCGTCGCCGATCAGCGGGACACCGGCCGGCCGACAGGCGCGGGAGGCGTTGTGGATCGCGGTGACCTGGGGCACGCCGACGCCCGCGACAACCCGCGTCGTACAGATGGAGCCGGGGCCCACCCCTACCTTGACGCCGTCCACGCCTGCATCGACGAGCGCCTGCGCACCCTCGTAGGTGGCCACGTTGCCGCCAACGATGTCCACGTCGGCAGCCGCCAGCTCAGTCTTGAGCCGATGGACCATGTCGAGAACGCCGGCGGAGTGACCGTGAGCGGTATCAACGATCAACAGGTCGACGCCTTCCTCGACCAGCGCCATGGCGCGCTTCCACGCATCACCGAAGAAGCCCACCGCGGCGCCCACCCGAAGCCGGCCTTGATCATCTTTTGATGCGTTCGGATAGAGATCCGACTTCACGAAGTCCTTGAGGGTGATCAATCCCTTGAGCCTTCCCCGGTCGTCGACCAGGGGCAACTTCTCGATCTTGTGCGCCGACAGAAGCCGCATCGCGTCGTCGCTGCTGATGCCTTCCTGCCCGGTGACGAGCGGCATCGGAGTCATGACCTCGCCGACCAGCCGGGCCGGGTTGTGCTCGAAGCGCATGTCCCGGTTGGTGACGATGCCGAGCAGGTGCATGTCCGTGTCGACGACCGGTACGCCGGAGATGTGGTAA
>DATFOP010000447.1:0-10006 GCA_035265505.1 Propionibacteriaceae bacterium
TGCTCGGGCGGCGCTGGGATCCGCGCCGCCTGGCCCGCTGGGAAGCCCTGCTGGATGACTCGCTCCTGCGGTCCAGCGGCCGTGCCCGGGCTGCGCATCGCTGGTCCGTATCGCCACAACGACACTAAGTGCTGGCCAGTAGCACCATCGACTCCGCCGACAGTGCTATTCGCCAGCAGTTAAAGATGGAACGGCCCGGGTGGGCCGATGAGGATCAGCCCTGGGACTGGCCGATGTTGACCATCCACGGGATGCCGAACTGATCGGTGCACTGGCCGAACAGATCGCCCCACATCTGCTTCTCCAATGGCACCGAGACCGTCCCGCCTTGGGACAACTTCTCCCAGTAGCCGCGCAGCTCCTGCTCGTCGTCGCCGCTGAGGCTGATGGTGATGTTGTCGCCAGGGTTGGTTTCCATCCCCGGTGGGGTGTCGGCGCCCATCAGGGTGAAACCGCTGTCGGCGTTCAGCTGACCGTGCATGATGCCGTCGGCGCCGGGGGCGTTGGGATCGCCGTACTCGCCGAACGTGTTCAAGGTCAGCGTGCCGCCGAAAACGTCCTTGTAGAACTCCATGGCCTGCCGGGCGTTGTTCCGGAAGCTGATGTAGGGGTTGAGGACTGAGGCCACCGTTGGCTCCTTCCGAGGTCGCGAGTGATCATTTGCACATTAGCGCCAGCAGCGGGCGGGCGGGGCGAAAAAGCCGTACCAGCTCCCCTTCACAGCGTCTTCTGTTCAACCCTTCGCGGGTCATGCGGACCGTCGTCGTTCCCCACGAAGTCGACGATCGCTGCGATCACTCCGGGGTCGCGTAGCAACCGGTTGTGGCCCAGTGCTTCTGTGGTCAGCAACTTTGCGTCGCCAGGCCACTGCTCGACAAGACTGACGCTGTCGCGGTACGGCATGTACCGGTCGGCAGTGTCGTGGGCGACCAGCAGCGGGGTGTCACCGGCGTACGGCGCCATCCGGACCAACTCGAATTCTTCGACGGGGAAGCCGACTCGATCATGGATGCGCGCCGCCATCCGCAGCCGAGTCCGCCTGCCCAGGTTGAGGGCATCAGCAAAGGTGTCCAGTTGACGCTGCAGCCCACTCATCGGAGCGAGAAAGACCAGACGCTCCGTGGATAGCCAGCCAAATCGTAGGGCCAGCATGGCGGCCATGGCGCCGAGGGAGTGCGTGATCACCCCTCGTGCAGGGCCGAAGACGGCGGAGACGGCACCGAGCGCATGGGCAAACTCGACGGCATGGCTGCGACCCGGACCCGAGGGACCCGGGTCGGAGCGGCCGTGACTGGGCGCGTCGAACACCACGATGCGGTAGTTCCGGAGCAGCAGCGGCTCCAGCAGGCCGACCATCTGTTCGGCTGACCCCGCCCAGCCGTGCATGAGATAGACGACACGGCCGCGTCCCCAGGAGGTTCCGCGAATCCTGTGCCCCAGGCTCGAGGTCTCGAAGCTCGAACCCCCGACCGGTCGCAATCGCAAGTCCCCATGCCGCGTAGCTGGGGTGTCGGGAATCTGGAACCACCGTCGCGCCGCTGCTCGAGCGGTCAATCCGGGAGCGACCGCTTCCCCGATCGCGTCGGTGATTCGCAGGGCAGCGACGCCAGCCCGTACGATCCTGCGCTTCGGCCCCGATGAACGCTCGATTGATGGGCTCATTTATTCCTTGGCCGCACTCAACGCCGGCGTAGCTGGCGGTGCTAGGCAGCAGCTCATCAGCCGCACGGTCCGGTACTGACCCTGCGATGGCATCACCCGCTCTCGACCGTCTCCTTCAGCCCGGTCAGCATGGTGGTCCAGGTTGCGGAGGCGCGGTCGGCCTCGTCCTGATCGGCGTTGTTGTCCTGGCTGAGAGCCACGTGCGTCGAGCCGCCCCGGTCAGTCAGCTCGTAAGTGACGGTGTGGTAGTTCTCAGGTCTGTCCTCCTGCCCAGTCAGGGGACTAAAGTGCGTCAGCTTGAGCCGATGGGGTTGCTCCACCTCCAAGATCTCGCCCTTGTCTTGATACGGCTTGCCCTCCCACTCACCGCTCCAGGTGATGCTGCTGCCGGGACGCCAGGTGGCCTCCACCGACGTACCGAACATGTACTTCGCAATCTCTTTCGGGTCGGTCAGTGCCGCCCACACTCGTTCCGGTGGCGCGGAGATGTCGATGTCAGCGCTGGCAAGAAGTCCGGTCATGTTGCCCAACTTATCGGTCCGGTGGGCAGGGTTCTGAACACACGCGACGCGCATCCACAAGGATGGAGCAGAGCGGGACTACCCTGCGAGTTACAGGCCGACTTTGGCTTCATTGACAACGGAGGATCGTCATGGAATCCGGGCATCTGCAGTCGAAACAACCGCGCTCCGCGCTGGCCGGCTCGTACGGCCACCCGGTCCATCCCATCCTGGTCACCGTGCCGATCGGCGCCTGGGTGTGTTCGCTGGTCTTCGACGTCATCTCTTACTTCAGTGCCGAACCAAGGATCTGGAGCGTGGGCGCCATGTGGCTCACGCTCTTCGGTGCGGTGGGTGCCGCAGTCGCCGCTATCTGGGGCGTTATCGACTACCTGAACCTGCCGCACGGCACCGGCGCCTTCAGCACTGGACGGCTCCACGCGGCGCTCAACTCGACGGCGTTGGCGATCTTCATCGTCGACTTCATCTGGCGCTACACCACGCGGGATAACTGGGAATCGACGCCAGTCGGCCCGTTGATCTTGAGTATCGTCGGGCTCGGCATTGTGGGCGTGTCCGGCTTCCTGGGCGGGCGGCTCGCGTATCACTACGGCGTACGAGTGGCAGACGAGGGCGTTCAGGCCCAAGGATTCCGGAGCTCTGCGACGACGGGCGGCTCTCCCAGGCGGTCCTAGCTCCAGCCGATCAGCTGAAAAGCGTGATCAATCCCCCACTTGAGCCCTCTCGGTCCACCTTGAGCCCATTGGACAGGGCTCAAGGTGTGCCTGCAGGGCTCAAAGTCGCAAGGAAAAGGCGGCGTTCGGCACGGGCTCCGTGCGGCTAAATAGACCAGCAGACCCGCTCCGATCGCCCAGAGACCGTCCACCAACCCAGTGGCGCATGGGTGTCGGAGCACTCCGATGCTGCATTCATGAACCTAGTGGGCCGGCTGGAGTTCCTGAGCGCCGGAATATCGCGTTCCGCCCGTACGCCTGGGTTCGGCGGGTGCGGCATCGAACTCGGGCTCCTCATGCACCTCAGGTGCGCCGACGGCCGTCGCGGCTGCGGTGACAGCTCGGCCCTCGTCCTCGGGACCACTCAACCGGCGAATCTCCCGCTGGAAGTCCCTGCTGCTGAGCAGCAGTTTGTAGATCAGGGCAACCTCGAAGACCAGGAGCAAGACCGCACTAACTACGACCGCTCCCAACACGGCATCCAACAGCGGGCCGACGATGAAGATGCACATCTGGTACTCGACGCCGCTGAACAAGTGCGGACGGACTCGCCTGCGCATGGTGACCTCACGCACCCGTGCCCACCAGCCGAAGCGCGACCAGAACTCCTGCTGCAGGACATATGTCAGCGCTGGCCGCTTACGGTGGGTTGCTCGTCTTCTGGCGTACACCACAGCCTCGCCGGAACTGGCGGTCGGGACTCGGTGATATCCGAGATCTTGCGCCCCTCCCACCGGTAGAAAGCGGACGGTCCTATGCGCCGGCACCTGATAGTGCAGCGCGGTACGAGATTTCGGACGTGCCGCGCCGCGGAGGCGACGGCCCATCTCCTGGCGGAGTTTGTACACCTGCAGCGCATCCATGTAGCGCAACATGTCCAGGAACGTCACCAGCACCGCCAGCCAGATGAAGTAGACCTCACCGCTGCGCTGGTACTGGCCGTACATCAGGGCTCCGGTGCACGCCAGCACCCGATACCGGTCGAAGCTGTAGTCCAGCCACATCCCGAACACTGACCCGGTCCCCTTGAGCCGGGCGATCTTGCCGTCGACGCAATCCAGCACGAAGCTGATGTGATAGAGCAGCGCTCCCACCACAAGGGCAGGGTGATCGCCCTGCCAGAACGCCGCCGCCGCCAGCAAACCCACGACAAAGGACGTGAAGGACACCTGGTTCGGCGTGATCTTGGTGCGGTTAGCGAGCGGAATGATCATCCGAGCGACCAGCGGGTCGACGAGGAAGACCGTCCACCAGGCGTCTCGCTTCTTATACGTCGCCCGCACATCGTCGAGCGTGAAAGTGCGTCGGTTCGCCGGTGTTGCCGCTGGCTCCGCGCCGACGGCAGCGGCGTCCTTCCGGGCGTACTCCACATGTGACCATCGGAGGGGGGAGGGCGGACCCTCGGGCGAGGGTGTCCGCGTGTCCTGCGGTCCATTGGAGTCGTGGGCGTTAGTGTCCCGGAGGCGGTCGATCCTGCCAGCAACGTCGACAACCTCGCTGCGGGGAAGTAGCAGCGTCATGACCGCAGCGTATGGCGGCTGGCCGCCTAGATAGAGTTACGCCACGGCCCAGATGGCAGGAAAAATGGCACCTCACCTCGTCTTCACGGAGAGATCACGATGAGCGATCGAATCGACGTTCCCGAGGAGACCTCGCGGACCGTCAGCGTGCGAGTTCCAGCCGAGAACCGCCACGGAATCTACGCGAATGTCTCCTTGGTCAGCCACTCCGGGCATGAGTTCACCATCGACTTCTGCCAGACCGAGCCGGCCAGCACGGCCGACCCCATTCCGGCGTACGTTGTCAGCCGGCTGCATCTGCCCCCCACCCTGATCCCGTCGCTGATCAGCGCACTGCAGGGCAACGTCAACGCCTACCAGCAACAGTTCGGGCCCATCGTCGAAGTGCACTGATCCGGCTCAGCAATGAGTCGCGATGCAGCTAGCGCAGGCGCCCTGCAAGATCCTCAGACCTGAGTGGTGTCAGGCCGCGCTGCTTGGCAGGGCATCGGCGCGAACCATCAGGCAGTCGAACTCGAGCGCCCGCGCGGTGCTTCGCTCCCGGGTGACCAGGTACATCCCGGCCACCTCGAAGCCGGCAGCCTCGTAGACCGCCAGAGATTCCGGCATGCGGGGCATGCCCTGATAGATGCGGAGCAACGCCACTTCGGACTGCATGCCGACGAAGTCCTTCGCGCGCTCGCCGAGGCCGGCGAAGACCTCGAGATCGAAACCTTGGGTATCGAGCTTTAGGTACGGCCGCGGGTCCGGCACATGGGCCAGCACGTCATCGAGGATCTCGTCGAGACGGACCACCGGAACGGTCTCGGTCATCGCGTCGGTCAGCTTCTGGTAACGCTGGCCGCCGTACTCGCTCGGTGGCAGCGCCGAGCTGAGGCCGCTCGGCGCGACGTTGATGTCGATGGAACCCTCCGCACGGCCAAGGGCGAGTTGATGAACCGTCCACTTCGGATCCCTCGCCGCCCGCCGACTGAGCTCCTCGAAATCGTGGCGTACTGGCTCGAAGGAGACGATGTGCCCCCGATAGCCGGCCCGCCGCAGCGACCTCGCGTACTGCCCGCGGTTGGCGCCCACATCAAGGACTACGTTGACGCCGTACAGCTGCACCACGTTGAGGATCTGCTGGATGATCAGGTAGTTGGACAGCCCTGCGTCCTGCTCATGGCGATGGCGCCGGACCAGGGATGGCTCGGTAACCAGCGTGGTGCCAGGACTGATTTCTCGGATGCCGACCCTCGCGGCCGACTGAGTCACCAGCGCCGCCCGGGGACTGATCTCGGTCGTGGTGAGTTCGAGCGCGGGAATGGGATCAAGCACTGAGGTCAGGAAGCCAGCCGGGGATTCCGTGGGCTTACGCAGCAGACCCTGATCGATGATCATCGAGAGCCCGCGCCGCACCCGCATGATCTCGATGCCCGACCGGCGGCTGACCACGACCCCGCCGGGACTCAGCTCCCTGACATGCAGCCCGGCTCGACGAAGCGTGCGGCCGAGTCCTCGAGTGATCGAGTTAACGATCACACCGTCGGGCATCCCGGGCGTGCGGCCGCGCGAGAGAAGCGGACGGACAACCCGAGCGGGGAAAAACTGCAGAATGCGCTTCGCCGCCGCTCGCCTGAGCTCCGTTCGACCAGCCAGCACGGCGGCGAAATTGACGGGTGCCGGAGCGGTGGCGGTGAGGACGCGCACGCCCTCCCGGCTCTGGATCTCGACCGCGAGGCTGACCGGGGAAGGAAGAGTCGCGGCGGCCTTCAAGACGGCCGGCGTGAGCTGCGCCGTCAGCTCAAGCGCGTCCGGCGTCTGGCCGGTGGTCGCCATCACTGGGGCCAACCGTGTGCTTTCACCTCCGGTGCCGATCGCGGCCAGAACAATGGTGTCTCTGCTCGTGAGCCGGATCCCCTGCGTGATGAGCTGGACGGTCGCCGTCGCACCATCCTGAGTGGCCTTGATTCGCGCCTCCTCAACGCGGACGGCGACCTCATCGGTGATATCGACAGTGGCCCGTCCTGCGCCTGTGTCCAGAACGAGTCGGTTGCCCTGCACGCACACGGGAGGTGGCCCGCTGAGCTCGGCCAGGGCCAGCTGGTAGGAGGCCTCGGCATCGCGGTGGCGTACCAGGCGGGAGCGGAACCGGTGAGCCAGCGGAAGTCGACGCTCCAGGTTTTCGGGCATGCACGCGTCAGCCAGATCGGCCGCCGCGAGCACGTGCTCCTTGCGGAACTCCGGCTGGTAGTTGGGCAACCGGTTGGGAGCGATGTAGCGGATTCCCTTGCGGACATAGATGTCGAGGTAGACCTCATCGGCGATCTTGGGGTCGGGACAGAGTTCGCGGATCGTCCGCAAGATCGTTTCGACGCTGCGCCGCTGCTCCCAGGGGTCGCGCCGGCGTGAGCTGATGCTCGTCTCCTGTCCGTCGACGATGTAGTAGTACGCATAGTCCGCGACGCTCGACACCCGCTTGGCCAGCAGGTAGGCCCTGGAGGTGAACATGCCGTCTTCCAGGGGTGCGCGATATTCGACGAAACGCAGGTTGTGCTCGTTGAGGAAATCGCGCCGGAAGAGTTTCGTGGGCCCCAGGCTCTTGAATTGGAGCGGGATCGGAAGATCGGGCCGGTTTTCGTGGAATAGCCGGTGGAACGGCGCGTACGGGTCGGAGGTCCGCACCGCTCTGGCGACCAGGATGTCGCTGCCCAGCTCGTCGGCCCAGCTAACCATCCGCCGGAGCGCTTCGGTGCCCAGGTAGTCGTCGGCGTCAGCGAAGAAAACGTACCGGCTCGTGCTCTCGGCGACCGCGCGATTGCGTGGCTGGCCAGGCCATCCGGAGTTCGGTTGATGGATCACCCGCAGCCAGCTGTGGTTTGCGGCGTAGCGGTCCAAGATGTCGCCGCTGCCATCGGTAGACCCGTCGTCCACGCAAATCGCGTCGAAGGTGATCCCGTTGACATCCTGGGCCGCCAACGAGTCGAGAAGCACGGGAAGAAAGCGGGCCTTGTTGAAGACCGGGACGATAACGGAAACGTCACACCGCTCATTCACGCCGGGATCGTAACGCCCGCAAAGCCCGTCACTGGGGACTTCAGCAACGAGTCGAGCCCGTGTTGAGCCCACGCCCTGCTGCTGGCGTTCGAGGGGAGCCGACGGGTCAGCAGGGAAGGCAACGCACGAGGGCTGGGAGAGCCGTGCGCCGAACTCGGGGCTGTCCCGGACGACGCCTACTTGACGACGGCCGATGCTCGAGGACGAAGCGCGCGCCTCATGACCACCCGCGTCGGTGAACGACGCGCGACCTCGCGAAAGCCGGCTCTTTCGTACAGGCTCCGCGATCCGAAGAACATGAAGTCATCATGGCTGCGTTCCGGTTTGTCGACCGGATACGCCTCGAGCATGCGCACCCCTTGATCACGGGCGAAGTCGATGGCCCCCTCCAGCAGCTTGCGTTGATAGCCGTGGCCGCGATGACCTTTGGCAACGAAGGTGCACACAATCGACCAGACGGGGGTGTCGTCGACAGGCTTCATGACTCGCGACCGCTCCAGCTTCCGATAGTCACCGCGCGGCCCGAGGCTGATCCATCCAACCGGGGTGCGGTCCGCATAGCCAACCAACCCAGGTGTCACGCCCGAGCGCACCAGTGCATACAGCTCTTTCTTATGACCCGGCCCGGCGGCATTGCTCACGCTCACCTGACCGACCTTCCGGTAGAACATGCACCAACAACCACGCACGATCGACCCCCCTGGCAAGCCGAAGAGCTCCTCCAGGTCACTCCATGTCTGTTCGGTGAGCGGACGTACCTCGAACATGGCCGCAGTCTGGCACTCCGCTGCCCACGGAACCAGGCCCGCATCTGTGGCTTTGTGCGGAAAGACGAACCCCTCCCACCTATTCCAGCCCTGCAATCTATGGCCTTGTGCGGAAAGACGCGTCCGTCGACCCATCTGCGGCTTTGTGCGGAAAGGCCAACCCCTCCCCCCTATTCCAGCCCCGCATCTGTGGCCTTGTGCGGAAAGACGCGGCCGTCGACCGCATCCGTGGCTTTGTGCGGAGAGACGCACGCCACCCTGCCCAAATCGGCCCACATCTGTGGTCTTGTGCGGAAAAGACGGCATCCCCCTGAGGGCCATGAAGATCTGGCCATTGCTTGTCCGGGACCCATCGGTCGTGATCAGCTTGAACCCGACCCCCAGCAAACTTTTCTCCCGGCGGGTCCGGCGCCTGACGCAAGGAGGATGCCATGTCATTCGTGTCCCGCGGATTCGCCGGCCGGCGGCGGGCCGCACCTTCTGGACGGCTGCCGCCGGGGCAGTACGACGTCGGAAACGGCTTCCCGGTGCTGTCGGCCGGTCCTACGCCTCGATCCCATCTTGATCAGTGGGACTTCGCCATCAAGGGACTGGTCGGCGCCGAACACCGTTGGACATGGCAGCAGTTCTCGGCGCTGCCTCACGAGGAGATCACCGTCGACATCCATTGCGTCACCAGTTGGTCCAAGTTCGACACGCATTGGTCCGGCGTGCCGATCGATACCCTCCTGCAGGGTGTCACCACCGACGCGACGTTCGTGACGGCCTTCAGCGACGGTGGCTACACCACCAACCTGCCGCTCGCCGATCTGACGGGTGGCCGGGCTTGGGTCGCCGACAGCTACGACGGGAAGCCGCTGGCCGCTGAACACGGCGGGCCAGCTCGGCTGCTGGTCCCGCACCTTTACTTCTGGAAGTCCGCGAAGTGGTTACGCGGGTTGACCCTGACGGCCTCCGACAAACCTGGATTTTGGGAGACATTCGGCTATCACAACTACGGCGACCCATGGCGCGAACAGCGATACGCCGGCGACTGACCTGGCAGCTCGCCGACGTGGTCGCCGTACGCCGGGAGACCTCGCGAGCTTCACGCCTGAGCCTGCGACCGCCGGACTGGTCGGGTCACCGAGCCGGTCAGCACGTAGACGTACGGCTGACTGCCGCTGACGGTTACACGGCGCAGCGCAGCTACTCGGTGGCGTCACCACCGGAGCAGGATGACCTCGAATTGATCGTGGAGCGCCTGGACGACGGCGAAGTGTCGCCCTATCTCACCGATGAACTTCGTCCTGGTGACCAGCTCGAGCTGCGTGGTCCCATCGGAGGCTACTTCGTCTGGCCGGATGGTGACGACCCGGTCCAGCTCATCGCCGGAGGTTCTGGCGTCGTGCCCTTTCTCAGCATGCTGGGGCACCACCGGGCCGCCGAGGGTGAGCGGGAGGTCCGGCTGCTGTACTCCGCACGCACGGCGGAGGACCTGCTGGGTGGCGCAGAACTCGCCGAATCGGCCGCCCTAGTCACCGTGACGTTGACCCGAGGAGCACCGGCGAACTGGGACGGGCTCACCGGACGGGTGGACGAAGCGATGCTCTTCGCCCACACTCTGGCGCCGACCGTGAGCTCGCAGATGCTGGTGTGCGGACCCACCGCATTCGTGGAAACGATCGCCCGGGCACTGACCATGCAAGGTCACGACCCTTCGTCGATCAAGACTGAACGCTTCGGAGCAACTGGAGGTCAACCGTGAGCGACCAGAGCGAGACATCAGACCGGACCTTGGACGGCAA
>DATFOP010000448.1:0-4806 GCA_035265505.1 Propionibacteriaceae bacterium
CCGTGTCGCACGACGGCGGCGGCCGCAGCGGCCGCTCCGAGCAGGATCACGAATGTTCGTGTTCGACCCATCACAACTCCTCCGTATATCCGAAGCCTGGCTTCTTTAGGTGCTGCTTACGCTGTTGCTCGTCCAGCTTACGCTGCCCGTACCGGGTCACGCCCCACGGCTTGTACACCGCTATCGTCGTAGCCGCGAGCAACAGCAACAAGGCGCCACCGGCGCGGATCACGGCTTCGGTCTGCGGCCCGCCGAGATCGACACTGGAAAATGTGGTTTTTGCCGCTACGCCCGCAAGATACCTAATGGATGGCAGCCACATCAGCAAGGCGATGGTGGCAAGGACGTTTATCAGGAGTTTCGCCACGACCCAATAGTGCCGGAACAAGCCCCACGTGGTTCCCAGTGACTGGACAAGCCCGGTAAGCAGCGAGGCGAGACTCAACGGAGCGATGACGAACCAGGCAGTCAACTCCATCGCGAGATAGGCGGCTCGCACCGTCTGTGCATCCTGGCTGGTTAGGCTGGCGACGGCGAGAGCTAGGAAGCCAGCGACCGCCCCGAGCCAGCCGACCGAGAAAGCGACATGCGCGGTGAGCGTGAACTTGCGTAGGCGGGGTGCCATGATCATCCGCGGCCACCTTCCGGCGGCACGTGGCATCCAGGGCCTTGCTCACCACCGATGAGCATCATGGCGACGACCAGCAGGATCACGTCGGCCACGATGATCCCGAACACGTCCACCCAGCGTGGTGTGCCGGTGCTCGATGCGCGGGCGAGACCCACGTCAGTGTCGTGCGAGTCAGCTTGTGCATGTGCGCTTCCTCCTCTGGTGCGCGTGGTTGTCAAGGTTCCATGACCATGTCATCAGAGGTAGGCGAGGGCTTCGCGGACAGTGATGCGGGATGCGCGGGTCGCTGCTGCTTCGGTGGCGAGTATCGCGCCGAGGATGACGAGCGCGATCCAGATGCCGACGGCGAGCATGGAGATCTGGAAGGGCAGCGGCGCGTACATGAAGAGGTTGCCGAGCCCAGCGCCCAGGATCGCGGTGAGGGCAAGCGTCGGGAAGACCGCCACCAGGCAGCTGGCGAGGGCCAGGAAGACGCCTTCGGCGACGACGATACGGCGAACAGCCTCAGGGCGTGCTCCGATGGCGTGCATGACACCGAACTCTCGGGTCCGATCGAGGATGTTGGCGCTCATCGTCGAGGCCAGGCCAATGCCGCCGATCACGCCCATGGCGATGGCGATCGCCAGGATGATCGTGACGAGGGGGCCAAGGTGCTCCGCGGAGACGGTATCGCTGCGGCTGACCGAAGCCGCAGACTGCACCTCGATCCCCGCTTCGGTGAGGGTTTTGTTGACGGTGTTGGCGACGGTCTGGCGGGTCTGCTCGTCGTGGTTGTTGGTGGCGATGCGCAGCTGGTTCACCAGCTGTGGCTGGCCCATGGCCTCGGCGAAACCCTCGGCCGTGGTGTACACGCCGCCACCCCCCCTTTCTTCGACGATGCCGACGACGCGCCAGGTAGTGGGTTTTCCACCGACGGACAGTTGCACGGTGTCACCGGCCTGAACGTCGGGAACGGTGTTCTTGCGGGTGATCTGGTTGAGCACGATGGTGCCGGTTTCGCGTGGTTTCAGCCACCGGCCTTCCAGCAGTTTGGGGGGTGTGAGCATGGTGGTGTCCGCTGGAATCGCGGTCACCGAGATGCTGCCATGTCCCTGGTCGGGATAGGTGCGGGTGAGGGGTATCTGTCCTGGCCCGGCGACGCCGCTCTGCGCGACGTTCAAGCCCTCGACCCGGCTGACGTCCGGCACCCGCTCCACCATGGTGGTGACCTCGCCCATCGAGGCCGGGTTGGCCAGTTGTACGTCGACATCCCAGGTGCGCTGCTGCTTCTGCTCTTCGGCTACCGCCTCCACGCCGGAGCTCACGGACATCCCAGCGACGAACACCACGCCCGCGCTGGCCAGCAGGCCCACGGAGAGCAGGAACCGGGCGGGACGCCGGATGGTGTTGCGGAGCGCCATAAGCAGACCACGGTCGAGGCCACGAAGGCGACCCAGCCGTGCCAGCACACCACTCGCTGCGCTCTGCCTGGAGCCAAGGCCCTGGTGGTCGATCGCCTCCCGTACGGTGGTGCGGCTCGCTTTGACCAGCGGAACCAGGGCCATCGACGGTGGCAGGAGGAGGCCGACAGCGACGATCACCACGTAGGTCCACCATGCAGGCGCGAGGCTGATGGGTTCGATGCCGAGCATCCCGAGGATCTGGCCGACGAGGACGCGGCCGAGCAGGATGGCGGGGGCCAGCGCGAGCAGGGTGGCCGCCGTGGCCACCGAGAGCGTCATCGCCAGGTAGAGGCGCCCGATGCGGCCGGATCCCGCGCCGATCGCCTTCATGATGCCGATCTGCGGGATCTGCTGAGTGAACAGGTTGTTGAGCATGTTCGCGACCAGGATGGTGCCGAGCAGCACGGCGGCAGCCCCGCCGGCGAGCAGCGAGAGGAGCAAGGCGTCGGCTTGCCACTGGTGGGGGTGCGCGTAGGGCTCGGGAACCTGAATCTCGCGGATCGCCACACCGTATTCGCGCTGCAGCCACTCCCCAACGTCTCCGGCAACGGCCACGACCCTATCGCGATCCCGGCTCGGTGTCGCCTGCCCCGGGTCGGCGACCTGGATCTTCAACTGGTCCAGAGGGGCCTGCCCCCCGGGCAGCGACGCCGTAGATAGATAGCTGTGCCCCCGCTGCTCTTGGAATGCAGGCGCGAGGCTGGGATCATATACGGTATCCGCCACCCGCAGCCGCGCGGGTTCGCCGCTCGGTGTCTCGACGGTCACGGTGTCGCCGACAGCCACGTCCAGCAGGGTTAGAGAGTCGCGTCCGAGAAAGACCTCCCCAGGCGACGGTGGCCAACTGCCTTCCTGCTTCACGTCGTACTTCGCCATCCGCATCGGGTCGTCGGGCGTCGCCACGAACACCTGCAGCGGGATTTCCCGAGATTGGCCGTTGACCTGGATGTCGCTGTCGAACTGGGTGCGTCCGGTCGCCTCGATGACACCCGGCCGCTTACGCGCCTCGGCCGAGATCTCCGCCATCTTCTCGGCGTCGATGGGACGGTCCAGCAGGATCGTCGCAGACGCCGGCTCGGTGCTCGTGTACGCGCCACTGGTCTCCCTGCCGGTAGCAGCCCAGGCAAAGAGGACCCCACCGAACACCGTCAGGCTGACCGCGATCGCGATTACCATCAGCACAAACCGGGACCAGCTCGCCCGCAGGTCCCTGCGCAACTTGACCGTCATCAGGCTGGTCATGCCGACACCCCCGTCCGCTCGTCCTCGTCGACGACGACCCGTCCGTCCTGCAGGGTCACCTGCCGACCGGCGATCGACCTGATTTCGCGTTCGTGGGTGACCACCACGATGGTCCGTCCTTCTGCGTTCAGGTCGGCGAACAATTCCAGGACGGCGCCGGCCGTAATGGAGTCGAGGTTGCCAGTCGGCTCGTCGGCCAGCAGGAGCGGTGGATCGTTGGCCAGCGCCCGCGCGATCGCCGCGCGTTGCTGCTGCCCCCCAGACAGCGTGGCGGGCAATTTGTCGGCCTGGTCACCAATACCAACTCGATCCAGCAGGTGCTGCGCCCGATCGCGCCGCTCGCCAACAGGGATCTTCCTGGCGAAGTCCATTGGCAGCATCACGTTCTCGATGACGGTCAGTGTCGGCAATAGCTGGAAGAACTGGAACACCAGCCCGACGTTGCGCCCTCTCCAGGCGGCCAGCCCGGACTCCGATAACGAACCAAGATCCGCACCCGCTGCATGAACCATCCCGGAGGTGGGCCGGTCGATGCCGGCGAGCAGGTTCAGCAGCGTCGTCTTGCCGCTGCCCGACCGCCCTACGACCGCGACGAACTCGCCCTGCGCGATCTCGAGGCTGAGGTGGTCAACGGCGACGACCTCGCCAGCGCTCAATGGATAAGTCTTGACGGCGTCGCTGACCTGTATCGCAAGTTCCACAGTGTAATACCTCCCTGCGGGTTTCATGGTCATGGCTGCGTGTGAGCCGATGTGTGGCCTTGTGGGACGCTGGCGAGCGAAGTGCCAGCGTCACCGAACGGCGCATGACGGCCAGGGCCGTGTGCACCACCGCCAGCGACCATCATGACGACGATAAACAGCAGGACCACAATGGCCAGGATGATCCCGAACACCTTCACCCAGCGCGGTGTTCCAGCATCGGGGGGCAGGTCAGCCATGTGCGTCTCCTCTCGCGCTTGATCTATGATAGCAGTTTATCGATACAATATGTCACTGTCAAGTCATAACGTGTCGATATCGTCAACTCGTATACTCTGGTATAATGGTGTCGTGCCGAAGCTCTGGAACGAAACGATCGAGGCGCACCGACGGGAGGTGCACGACGCGATCCTGGACACCACGTGGGCGCTGATAGCCGAGCATGGGCTGCTGTCGGTTAGGATGTCGCAGATCGCCGAGAAGACCGGCATCGGACGTGCGACGCTATACAAGTACTTCCCGGACGTCGAGGCGATCCTGCTCGCCTGGCACGAACGTCACGTCAGTGACCACCTCGAACATCTTGCCGAGGTCCGGGACCAGGCGGGCGGCGCTGGCGAGCGACTCGAAGCTGTACTGGAGGCCTACGCCCTGATCTCCCACGAGTCCCAGGAGTACCACGGCACCGAACTCGCGGCACTACTGCATCGAGGTGAGCACGTTGCCCGAGTGCAGCAGCAGCTAAGCGACATGATCCAAGCCCTGCTGGCCGAGGGTGCGGAGACCGGCG
>DATFOP010000449.1:0-5884 GCA_035265505.1 Propionibacteriaceae bacterium
GAATTTGTGGGCACGCAGACGGGTCTCCACCCGGGCGAACCGCCCAGCCATCCGGCCGAGCAGCCGGTCCGCCTCGGCCGCCCACCTGGCCGGCCCTACCCTGTGACCCACGGCCACCGCTTGATCTTCAGAGGTCGACACAACGGACGAGGATCACGCGGTGGCCGTGCCGCGTCCGGGACCGCCACGCTGCAAGATCACGATCTACGGCTGGAGGTGTGCCACGAACACGGAGGGTGAGGCTGATGTAGGTAGAGGCCTGCTTGATGTGATGCTGTGCAGGAGATGAAGGATTTGTGGCCCTTCGGCGTCGTCCTGCGGTGGGAGGCGTCAAACCGCCCTGAGCTGCGTTGATTGAAGACCGGCGTGGTGAGCGTTCAGGGAAAAGGCGCTGTCTAGGCGTCAGGTGGGGACCGAGAAGGCGAACGCGAGTGAACCGCTGATGAAGTGTCGAAAGTAGTAGGTGACATCAAAACCGGGGTGTCTTCAGGATCCCGGGACAAGTCTGGCGGGTGACCGCTTATTGGCCAGGCGGTGTCCGGCATGAAGGCGGCGCGAGCTCGGTCTGCGGCTTTTGCACGGAACGTGGGAAGGCGTGTCCGATACTGCCCGGCTCAGCGGCAGGGGCGACAGGGAGAGCCCAGTCGGAAGTTCTCCGGCTGGGTGTTGAGTACCGTTGCGCGGCGCGCTGGCGGACCGGCTCGTAGTAGTGAGGAAGCCTCGGTAATCGGGGTGGAGCGAAGGGGCCGGGTCGTTCGAGGCTGGTTTGTTCGGTCAACCGGAGTCCTCCGGGAGGAACGGGATGGACGAGTTGAAAGCTTCGCCCAAGCCGTTCGACATCTCCAAACAGGAGGTGTGGGACGCCTGGATGAAAGTGAGAGGGAATAAGGGCTCATCCGGAGTGGACGGGGTGTCGATTGGGGCGTTCGAGGCCGACCTGAAGAACAATCTGTACAAGGTCTGGAACCGGATGTCCTCGGGCACGTACTTCCCGCCGGATGTCAAAGCGGTGCCGATCCCCAAGAGCGGGGGTGGCACCAGAGTCTTGGGGGTGCCTACCGTCGCCGACAGGGTCGCGCAGACGGTGGTGGCCGGGCACCTGGCGGCCCGGGTGGAGCAGGTTTTCCACCCGGATTCCTTCGGTTACCGGCCGGGCAAGTCGGCGCTGGATGCGGTCCGGGTCTGTCGGAGGCGGTGTTGGAAGTTCGACTGGGTGATCGAGTTTGACATCCGGAAGTTCTTCGACACCGTCCCGTGGGACCAGGTCGTAGCCGCGGTCGAGGCGCACACCGACGCCGGTTGGGTGGTGCTGTATGTCAAGCGGTGGCTGGCCGCTGGGCTGCGGTTGCCCGACGGGTCCAAGACTGAACGGGCAGAGGGCACGCCGCAGGGCTCTGCGGTGTCGCCCGTCCTGGCGAACCTGTTTCTCCATTATGCGTTCGACATGTGGATGGTCCGGGGGTTTCCGGGCTGCCCTTTTGAACGTTTCGCCGACGATGCGGTGATTCACTGCCGCACGTTGGCGGAGGCGAGACAGGTCCTGGCGGCGTTGCGGGCCAGGATGGCCGCAGTCGGTCTGGAGTTGCATCCGGACAAGACGAGGATTGTGTACTGCAAGGACAACAACCGGCGGGGCACGTTCCCGGTCACCGAGTTCACGTTCCTGGGGTTCACTTTTCGGCCGCGAGGAGCCAAAGACAAGCACGGGGTGATGTTCACCGCGTTCCTGCCCGCGATCAGTAAGGAAGCCCTGAAGAGGCTGAGTAGGACGGTGCGGTCCTGGCGACTGCACCGGCGCACCTCGAAGGAATCCGCCGATCTGGCCCGGATGGTCAATCCGGTGATCCGGGGGTGGATGAACTATTACGGGTGCTTCTACCGCTCGGCGTTATACCCGCTGTTCGACCGCATCAACACCTACCTGCTGCGGTGGATTCAGAAGAAGTATCGGGCCGGGATGAAACAGGCCCTGTGGCGGCTGGCCGATGGTCACACGCGACGCCCGACGTACTTCGCTCACTGGACCTGGGTAGCCCCGGCGGGGACGAGGACCAGAACGACAAGAGCCGTATGACGGGAGACTGTCACGTACGGTTCTGTGGGAGCCCGGGGGTGAGATTCCCTCGGGCGACCCGACTACTAGGGGAACAACTCGACGACGTCGGTCACCTTGCCGGAACCAGCCACGACTTTATGGTCTCCGCGCGTCGCGTCTCGCTGCCAAAGCCGCGCCCAGCGGGGGCGCCTACGCGGGATTGGCCGAGGGCGTCGTATCAGGGCGCACGGCTATTCCCTCTGGTCTTCAGCGGCCCCGCACCGCGTGGGGCTCGCGAGAGGAGGAGCTCCATGCCGACGATCGCCGACTACACCGTCATCCTGGACGACGCTCACACGATGCCCCAGGGCAACGGCGACATCGACAAGGATTTCGGACCGTTCAACGCTCCAGCAGTGAACCCGGGGACGCCGCCGATCTTGGCGTTCCGAGTGGATCCATCGGGAGGCAACGTGACGTTGCAGGTGAGGCTCAACGGCACGGAGGTGCTGAAGTGGCCCTTCTTCAATGAGCCCCAGCCGCGGTCGTGGCACGAGTGTTGACCGACGCCCTGCATGAGGACGATGGCGGCGTTCATCGTGACGGTGTATTCGCGGTGTATTCGCGGTATGAGCGGGCCCCGCCGACGTGGTCGGCGGGGCCGTTGTTTTTGTGCTGTCGCGGTGTTGTTCAGGTTGTCGCTGTTGTGCTCACTCTGCTGTGACCTCGGCGACCGCGGCTCTGGCGCTGGATTCGTCGACGATCGCCTTGTTGCCGGCGTAGGCGGCGACGAGGGCCTGGACGGCGAGGTTGTTCACCGCGCGCGGCAGGCCGCGGGAGACTTGGTGGATCAAGGCGAGTGCGTCGTCGCTGAACAGCGTGTCGGAGCGGCCGGCCAGTTTCAGGTGGTGGGTGACGTAGTCGGCGGTCTCGGTGTCGGTCATGCCGTTCATCGCGTAGCGCAGCGTGATCCGCTGGGCCAGGGCGGCGAAGGTGCCGAGCTTGATCCGTCGCCGCAGGGTTGGTTGTCCGACGAGCAGGCAGGCGAATGGTGAGTGGCTGTCCATTTCGCTGTTCGTCAGCAGCCGCAGCTCTTCGAGCTGGTCGGCATCTAGAAGGTGCGCCTCGTCCAACACGAGGATTGTGGTGCGCCCGCGTTCGTGTTCCTCGGCGGCGAGCAGGTCCATGGCCTGTGGGATCAACGTCGCCTTGTGGAACCGCGGGAGGCCGCCGAGCGCGGATACGATGCAGCCGTAGAGGCCCCGGCCGCCGACGGCGGGGTTGCCGAGGTAGATCACCGTGTGCCGTGCGGAGTCCAGCGTCGCGAGGGCGGCGCGGACGGCGACGGTCTTGCCGGCGCCGACTTCGCCGGTGACCACGCCCAGGCCGCGTTCGCTGATGCACCAGCCGATGCGGGCGACGGCCTCGGCGTGGGTGGCGTGCCGGTGCAGCATCTGCGGCGCGAGTGAGCGGCCGAACGGCGTCCTGGTGAACCCGTAATGCGACTTCAGTTTCTCGATCACACCGACACCTCATCGATGCCGCCGGTGCCATCGCCGTCGGTGCCATCGCCGTCGGTGCCATCGCCGCCGGTGCCGGGCAGCAGCCGGCACGGGACGTGCCGGTCGGGCAGCTGCTCGTCGGGGAGGCGGGAGTACTGCACCCGCTCGGCGAGTTCGGCGGTGTGCTGCTGCTCGACCAGGCGCAGGTAGTCGATCCCGGTCGGTGTCGGTGTCGGTGCCGGTGGCGTCGTGTCGTCGGGTCGGGCCTTCGCATGCACGTGCCGGCCGATCCGGTGCGGCACCGCGTTGCCCATCGACCGGCCGTGCCAGCGGACCTCGATCGTAGTGAGGTCAAACGGGTCGAAGACCAGCTCGACCTTGCGGCCGACCAGAGCGGTATCGACTTCGTAGGTGTTGCCGTGCAGCCCGACAGTCGCGGTCTTGGTGACGGTGCGCCACTCCGACCAGAGGAACGCCTCCCGCAGTTGCGCCGGTGAGGGCAGCGGCGGCGTGAGCACCGACCAGCGGTCGAGCGGGGTCTGCCCGGTCTCCGAATGCACCCGCCGGTGATAGACCTTCTCGACCCACGCGGCGAACAGCGTGTTCAACTGCACCAGGTCGTCGAGTTCGCGGCCGGAGCCGATCTCGACGAGGAACTGATCCCGCACGGTGCGGAACGCCCTCTCGATCTTGCCTCTGCCGGCGGGCTGACCGGGCGTGGAGTGCACGAGCCGGATCCCCAACGATGCGCACGCGCGCAGCAGTTGCTTGTCCACGAACGCCGATCCGTTGTCGACGTAGATCGAGGCCGGGATGCCGCGGCTGGCGATGCCGGTGCGCAGCGCGGCCTCAAGCCGCACCGTGTCCTCGCGTCTGGCCCACCGGTAACCGGTGAACAGCCTGCTGTGGTCGTCGAGGAATGCGAACAGGATCGCCTTGCGGCCGTTCACGGTCGGGCCATGCAGCGCTGCCCCGAACCAACGCCGGTCCACCGCTGGTTCGGGGCCTCGGCCTCGAACCTGCCGAACGCCTGCGGCGGTTGGCCGCCGGGGCGGGTGGTGAGTTCGAGACGCACGAAATTGCGCTGCAGCGTCCGCTCGTCGGGCGACCAACCGGAGTGCGCGCGCAGGATCGCCGCGATCTGCGCCGCGGTCCGCTCGGGGACTTCCTTCTTCAACGCCACCGCCAGATCCAGCACGTCGGCCGGGGTGCGCGGCACGGCCTTGCGCGGGGTCGGGACCAGGGCCCGTCGATCGTCGTCGAACCCGCCGCGGCGCCAGTCTCTGATCCAGCGGTCGATCGTGGCCCGCGAGACCCGCACCGGCTGCCCGAACGGGCCTGCGTGCTCCCGCTCCGCGAGGGCACGCACGATCCGGCCCCGCTGCTTCGTGCTCAACCGACCGTCGGCGGCTTCCCGGATCAGGGAGTACCGGAACAACCCGATCGCGCGGGCCCGTTCGGCCCGCACCCGTTGTTCGTCATGGCCGAACGCCATCAACTCCTCCTTCGCGACTCGTGAATGCCCACGAGTCGCGAGAGTCGTTGATCAAGCCAGTGAGCCCAAGGGCCAGTTCGTGTTGATCAACTCTGTGGTACGGCCCGGAGCAAGGAGGCGGCCGTGCGTGACCGCGGAAGCCAGCTGCCACGGCGACACCGCGCCGAGCACGCCCAGACGGCGGCGGCCCGCCGCAACACACGCACCGACCGCCTCAACGGCATCGGCGAACACGCTGGGATGGCTCGGCAGCGGACCGCTGAGCGGATCGAGCTGCACGAGCAACGCAGTGAACACCGAACGCACCATCTCGGCGTTGCACATGAACGCGCGCAGCCAGCCGCGCACCGTCGATGCCGGCCGGGCCAGCCGCGTGGCAATCGGCCGGTGCCCGGCACCAGTGGCCTTCATCCGCAGCGCGGCACCGATGACCTCGACCGCGTCGGCCCGGCGCAGCAGGCACGACACCGTCAGCAACACATGCGTCACCAGGCAACGGCCACAGCGTGCGCGACGTGGCCGCAACTCACCCACTCCGCGGACTCTTCGCTCGCGGCCGTGCCCCCACGCAGCGAGACGACCCCCGCACGGGCAAGCAAGCTCACCAGCCCGAAGACGTCGTTCGACCTCGCGGACGTCCGTACCTACGATGACCACGGGTGCCTCCAACAGCACCAAGAAACGGCCCTCCCTTCCGGCCAAGGAGCGGGGAGGGCCGTTGCGCTTCCAGAACGTGATCAGCTTGTCGTCGCACACGAACAAAGGGCCACCCGCAAGCAGCCCCTGTGATCATCATCGCCCGGAACGTCGCTACACCGCCACGCCGTCCTCACGCGGGATGCCGCTCAACAG
>DATFOP010000450.1:0-2246 GCA_035265505.1 Propionibacteriaceae bacterium
GACTGGGTGCGCACGCTGCTGCTCAACATCACTATTGCCCAGCCGCTCGCTCACCAGTACGCGAGCATGTTCCGTGGGCTCGACGACAGTGAGCTGGATGCGCTCGCCGACTCCTTCGCGTTCGAATCCTGCGCTGTGCGCGAGCCTCTCCTCGCCGAGCTGCAGCGCGGTCTTGCCACGGAAACGGCTCGATGAGGGCAGCTGTGCTGCGCGAGATCGGTGCGCCGCTGGCGCTCGAGGATGTCGAGCTCGACGAGCCGAAGGCAGGGGAGGTTTTGGTCCGCATCGAGGCCGCCGGTGTCTGCCACAGCGACCTGCACTACATGACGGGCGACCTGAAGGCGAAGCTTCCCCTGGTGGTGGGCCATGAGGGGGCTGGCGTCATCGAGGCCATCGGTCCGCAGGTGGGTGACCGCGTGTCGGTCGGTGACCGGGTGGCTCTTCTCTGGCGACCCCGCTGCGGCGAGTGCGAGGCGTGCGTGGCGGGCAACCCGGTCCTCTGCCGCTTCGGCCGGGTTCTCGCGACGACCAACGGACTGATGGACGGCGGCACCCGCCTGCACAAGGGTGAGCAGCGCATCCACCACCTGATGGGCGTCTCGTGCTTCGCGGAACGGGTGGTGGTTTCCCAGACCAGCGTCCTCCAGGTGCCGGACGGCGTACCGCCGGAGATCGCTGCGATTTCCGCGTGCGCCGTGATCACGGGCATCGGGGCCGTCTGGAACGCTGTGCACCGGCCGGCCGGCCAGGCGCTCGCCGTCTTGGGGACGGGCGGGGTCGGCCTTGCGGCCGTTATGGGTGCCGCGCTCACCGGAGCCCACCCCGTGATCGCGATTGACGTCGACCCGGTCAAGCTCGAGCTCGCTCGGCGGGTTGGCGCCACCCATGTCGTGGATGCAAGCGAGGAAGACGTCGTCGACCGGGTTCTCCAGCTGGTCGACGGTGGTGTGCCGTGGATGATCGACGCGGTCGGCCGGCCAGAGACGATGCGGCAGGCGGTCGAGTGCCTCCGACCCGCCGGCACACTCGTCGCCATCGGGTTGAGCAGCACCGATGCGACGGTTGCGGTACCGATCAACGATCTCGTGCAGCGGCAGAAGCGCATCGTCGGCTCGCTGTACGGCTCGAGCAACCCGCGCATCGACCTGCCTCGCATCTTCGCGCTCTATCTCGCTGGCCGGCTTCCTCTCGATGAGCTAATCGGCGGCCGCCGTCCGCTCGCCGAGGTGAACGAGGCCTACGCAGCGCTACGATCCGGCGGTGTCGGCCGGATGATTCTCCAGCCCTGACCGGTCGGTCGCCGCAGCTGGGCAACAGAAAGGCATGCTGATGGGAAGACTGCGTAGCGAGGAGTGGTATGCCGGAGACGATCGCAACGCTTACCTCCACCGGGCTTGGATGCGGCGTGGCGCGCCGTCGAGGGCCTTCTCGGGCCGCCCGCAGATCGCGATCGCCAACACCGCATCCGATCTCACGCCCTGCAACTCCCACCTCAACGAGGTGGCCGACGCGGTGCAGCGGGGGGTCTACGAGGCCGGCGGCATCCCATTGAACCTCCCGGTCGTCTCGCTGGGAGAAACCCAGGTCCGGCCGACCGCCATGCTCTGGCGAAACATGGCCGCGATGGCGATGGAGGAAATGTTCCGCGCCAACCCCATCGACGGGCTCGTGCTGCTCGGCGGCTGCGACAAAACCATCCCAGCGCTGTTGATGGCGGCGGCCAGTGTCGACCTTCCTGCCGTGGTGCTCTCGGGTGGGCCGATGTTGAACGGAACCTTCCGGGGGCAACCCCTCGGCTGTGGTACCGACGTCTGGCGGCTCAGCGAGGAGGTCCGGGCCGGAACCCTGTCCGCTGACTTGTTCATGCGGTCGGAGTCGTCGATGATCCGGAGCCGGGGTCACTGCAACACCATGGGCACCGCCTCCAGCATGAGCATCATGGCCGAGGCACTCGGCATGACCATTCCAGGTCTGGCCGGCACCCCTGCACCGGACAGCAGGCTGCTGGAAGGAGCCCACGAGTCCGGTCGGCTCGCCGTGGAGCTGGTGAAGCAGGGCAGGACGATCTCCCAGGTGATCACCCCGGCGTCCTTCCACAACGCCATCGTCACATTGGCTGCCATCGGCGGGTCAACCAATGCGGTCGTTCACCTGCTTGCCATCGCAGGGCGGCTCGGCATCGATCTCAGCCTCGAGGACTTCGATCGGATTGGGACCGGCGTGCCGCTGCTCGTCAACCTGCAGCC
>DATFOP010000451.1:0-2023 GCA_035265505.1 Propionibacteriaceae bacterium
GGGACGGCATTGTCCAGCTGTGCTCCGGCAAGGTACAGCGGCTCCCGAGGGCCCCGTACGTTCGTGACAAAGCAGTTGACCTTGAGCCCTCCACGGCGAGCGAGCCACGGTATGGCGATCCGCATCAGGGAGACCGGAAACAACGGAGAGCCGGTGATGTCGGTATGGGCTACGTCGGCGTGCTGCGCCTTCAGTGCGCTCGTGGTGCCGTGGATCGTATACAAGCGCTTCGCCGGGTCTGACTCGTCCACCGGCAGTGGCACCACCACCATGCGGCCGGCGTTCTGTTCCCGGCCCGGCACGGCCACCGGCATCGACGCTCGCAGCGTCAGCCCCGGCCGCAGCTCGTGGCCTGTGGCCAGCCACTCGCCCAGTCCCGCGGTGACCGCGGCCAGCACACAATCGTTGACACTCACCCCTGCGGCGTCAGCCGACCGGTGGACCTCGTCGAGCGGAATCGAGATCAGAGCTGTCCGCCGCAACGGCCCGATCGTCCCGGCAAGCGACGTGGCGGGCGCGTCCTTCCGAACCGTCTCCGCAGTCCCTCGAAAAGCATTGATCAATACGGGCAGCCGAGGAATCGCCCGGACAAGCGGTGGCACCGCATGAAGCCGCGTCGACACGTTGTCGGTCACCAATCGGCGGCGGCTCGGCGGCGGTTGCGGTCGCCAATCGCCCTCAGGAACCGGCTGATCAGGACCGCTGTCAAGGAGCTCGGAGAGCGCCGCTACCCCGGCCAGACCGTCCACCGCGACGTGGTGGATGACGAAGACCATACCGATCCGCTCTCCCTCGAGGCCGGGCACGAAGATCATTCGCCAGAGCGGCCGGTGACGGTCAAGTGGCTGAATCGTCTCTATGGCAGCCCAGTCCAAAAAGTCCGCGAGGTCGGCGCTCGGTAGTGGTGCTGCGCGCACATGGGAGGCGATGTCGAAGTCGGCGTGGTCAACCCATACCGGACGTCCTTCACCGAACCGAGTCCAGCGGATGCAACGCCGCAGGACTGGCGCGCGGCGGGTGCGGCGCTCGACCTGATCGGCAAGCCACGACAAACGCAACTGCCCGGCAGGGTCGAGCCAACCTGGGGCGTGGAACGTTCCGGCTAGCCCGATCTGCATCGGGCTGTTCCGACCTTCGGCCCAGAAGTTGAAGAGATCGCCGACGCTCAGCCGATGAAGGTCGGCTGGCACGGCGGCTTCCACGGCTGCCCTGTCGCTGATCACGACATGCCTCACATCGTCGTGCTGATGTCAGGTAATCGCTGCGGTGTGCTCATGCCTCGTCTGATCGTAGGTCTCCGGCACGACGATCAACGGGCTTCGCGTCTGCTTGACGACCGAGCGAAGGACGGCGTGGGTCCAGTGACTCCATCCGTGCCGCTTCCGTCGCCCTAATACCAGCACAGCCGCGAAACGAGACCACTTGACGAGGTTCGCGTCCGCATCGCCGGACACCACCATTACCTGTACCGACACATCTGGATGATCTTCCTTCCAGCCGGCAACCTGCTCGGTCAGGCTCGCCTCTTCTGCCGCGACCCCACTCTGCTCCGCGCGGCCGTAGGGGGTCGCGTGCAGGACCACGACGCCGGTGTGCTGATACTCGGCCTCCTGAAAGGCCAAGCGCAAGACCGGATCTGCTGGCGTGTCGTCGTCGAGTGCGACGACGACGGGGTGACGCTCACTCGTCCGGGGCGCTCGCCAGCCGCCCGGAACAACCACCACCGGGCATTGGGCTTTCTGCCCCACGTGGGCGGCAACGGCCCCCAAGCGCAAGCGCTCCCCCCAACCGAGGTGGTCTTGTCCGACAACCAGCAACGGAACAGTCCGAGAGATGCGGTCGAGCAGCACCACTGGAGAGTCTGGTTGAACCACTGTCTCGACCTGCATCCGGCTGGGAATGACGAGCTGTGCTGCGACGTCCACCATCAACTTCCGTGCAGACTGATCACAAGCGTCCAAGATCGCCTGCTCCATGGGCACGTCTAGCGGCGGAAGCTCGTAAGCGTGGACCATCAGGAGGT
>DATFOP010000452.1:0-5499 GCA_035265505.1 Propionibacteriaceae bacterium
GCGCTCCAGCAGCCACTCCGGGAAGTATGAGCCATGCCGTAGCTTGGGAATCGCGAGATCCAATGTGTCTGTCCTGGTATCGAATTCGCGGTGCCGGTAGCCGTTGCGTTGATTGGTCCGCTCGGTGGTGCGTTGCCCGTATCCCGCCCCGCACAGCGCGTCGGCTTCCGCGCCCATCAGGGTGTGGATGAACGTGGCCAGCAGCTCACGCAGCACGTCGGGGTGGCAGGTGGTGTGTCGTTCGGCCAACACGGTGGGTAGGTCGATATCGTGGGCAGTGGTCATCGCGTCGATTCCTTTGCTCGAGTGACTTTGACGGATCTCTCGAAGAATCACGCGATGACCTTCAATCATTCGGCTACGACACGCCGGCACCGCTGATCAGGTCCGACTCGTACACCACTCTGCTGGACGCAACCCGGACGCCGTTCGACCTGCTGAACCTTCGTGGGCGCGGACGGTATCGAATCGCCGACTCTTGGTGTGTAAAGCTGCCGTGAAGCATCCGCATGGTCTCTTTAGATTGCTTCGATGCCGATATGTCCATGTCATGAGTCCCAGGCGTGTCACCACGTCCACGGTTTGACGGCTCGTTCCTGCGCGTCTTGGCACACTCTGGGCACACCGGGGGTGGCCTCTCCGTGAGCTTCAAAGATCGACTCGTCGAGTTCGCGATCGAAGTACTCGCCCAATTGCCCGTGCGCGCTTCAGTTGGCTCCACCGCTGGTGGGTACCACGATCGCGGTGTCGGTCACATTGCGCAGATCGATCTGCACCCAACCGCCGACGCCCACCCGGCTCACGTACCGCGAGATTGTCTCGATGAAGCCGCCGAGTCGGGGTAGGGCCCAGGGCAGCAATGGAATCAGGGCTAGACCGTATGGGGAGGCTGGGGCCTCGCCACATGTGATCGTGGGTTGCCGTCAGGAGTGGGTCCTGGCCGGTAGAGCCACAGATGTGGATGGAGGCCCCAGTGAAGGTTCAGCGTACGAGCATCGGGTTGGATGTGCACGCGCGTTCGGTGGTTGCGTGTGGATTGGATGGGGACACCGGTGAGGTGTTCCGACGACGGTTGTGTCCAGACCATGGAGAAATCTTGGACTGGGTGCAGGGGTTACCGGGGCCGGTGGCGGTGACCTATGAGGCCGGTCCGACCGGTTTCGGGTTGGCGCGGGTGTTGATCGCAGCGGGTATCGATTGTCGGGTCGCTGCCCCGTCGAAACTGCAGCGCCCTCCCGGTGATCGGGTCAAGACCGATGCCCGTGATGCCGCACACCTGGCCCGGCTGCTTCATCTCGGACAGATTGTGGAAGTCACTGTGCCCAGCCCCGCTCAGGAGGCCGCTCGGGATCTGGTGCGAGCCCGCGAGGATTGCCGGGGTGATCTGATGACCGTGCGGCACCGGATCTCGAAACTGCTTCTGCGGCGGGGGATCGTCTACTACGGCGGGCAGGCCTGGACAGGAAAACACGAACTGTGGCTGCGCAGCCAGCGGTTCGACGCCCTCGGATTACAGTTGGCTTACGACACCGCCATGGACGCCATGATCGCCGGTGTGCACCGGCGCGACCGCCTCGATAAGGCAATCGTCGCGATGGCCGCCGACTCGGAGTTCACTCCAGTGGTGCAACGGCTGGGGTGCCTGCGCGGCGTCTCGACCCTGACGGCGTTCGGGTTGGCTGTCGAGATCGGCGACTGGCACCGGTTGACGGGCCGTTCCATCGGCGCCTACCTGGGTTTGGTGCCGTGCGAATACTCCTCGGGGGACACCCGTGTCCAGGGTGGGGTCACCAAAACGGGTAATGGTCACGCCCGGCGGCTGCTGGTGGAAGCGGCCTGGCATCACCGCGCCCCGTATCGACCCAGCCGGGACCTGCGGGCACGCTGGACAGCGGCACCGGCAGCCGCACAGGCCCGCGGGCATGCCGCCAACCACCGGCTCCACGATCGTTGGACCGGCTTCGATGCGCGCAAGAAACGTTCCGTGGTCGCCAATGCAGCGATCGCCCGGGAACTGGCCGGCTGGTGCTGGTCACTGGCCGTCCTCGACGACTGACTGCACTACCCCACAATTGTCTGGATGAGCCCAACACGGTGTCGGCAAGCGTTTGGGAGTGACCCGCGTCAGTTCTATGAGCAAACATGCTGTCCCACAACATGTCCACGCTCGATCCTAGACACGCCGGACAACTCCGACTCGAACCCACGGTCCTGCGGTAACCAACCCGCGTATTTCAGACTGACACGCGTCGGCATCGACACGCTCGACACCCACACTGGGCTCACCCGGCCATAAGGAAGCGGCGGCCACGACGACGGTCGCGGCCGCCGCTTCACCCTGCCCCCTTGACAAACTGCTCCCCATATCAGAACTGCTGGAGGAAATGCTCTCGTAACCATCTTGGCCGCAACAACACTGACGGTCACCGGTTGGTGCGCGACTCCTTCTAGCGGCTGGGAAGAGATCGCGGCAGCCCGAACCACGGGAGCACGTCGGCATCGAAGCGCGTGAAGGCGCAGATCCGGTCGCCGGTGAGGGTGAGGACGAACAGGCCGCTTCCATGCCGGATGCCGGTGTTGCCACGAAGGTAGGCACCAAACGCCGGTTGACCGTTGGCTCGCGTCGGCACCAGGTCAACTCTCCGGCCCGAGCGGAAGATGCCTGCGAACAGGCGGGCAACGACGTCGCGGCCCTGGTATTGAAGGGGAATCGGCGGCATGGACACAAAGATGTCGGTGGTTAGCAGCGCCACGAGCGCGTCGACGTTCCCGGACTCGTAGGCGCGGACGAACTGCGCCACAAGCGCCTGCTCGGAGATCGAGTCCGGAATGGGAGCCGGTTCGCGCTCGTCGGCGGACACCTGCCGACGCTGCAGGCTGATGCGCGCCCGTTTGAGGGCGCTGTTGACCGATTCGACTGTCGTGTCGAGCATGTCGGCCACCTCGTTGGCGCGGAATCCGAGAACATCTCGCAAGATGAGCACGGCGAGCTGGCGAGGCGGCAGGATTTGAAGAGCGGTCACGAAAGCCAAGGAGATGGCTTCCGTCTGTGCATAGCGGGCCTCGGGTCCCGGCGGCGCCTCGATCGCATTCTCGAGGAGAGAGTCGGGATATGGCTCAAGCCATGGGGTTTCGCCGAACCCGGTCGGCGCGGGGGGTTCAACCGCGGGCATGTCCCACTCCTTGGCGGGGCGCCGGCTCGCCGACCGGCGCGCGTTGAGGCACCGGTTGGTGGCGATCCGATAGAGCCAGGTGCGCATCAAGGCGCGTCCCTCGAACCCGTCGAGACCTTGCCAGGCGGCCAACAGCGTCTCCTGGAGGGCATCCTCGGCGTCCTGGATGGATCCGAGCATCCGATAGCAGTGCACCTGCAGCTCCCGACGATGCGGCTCCGTCAGCTCCCGGAATGCCTCGCTGTCGCCGGCGCGCGCCCGCGTCATCAGATCGGATGTCATGACTCATGTATAGACACCCGCCGGGCGCCGAAGTGGGCGGTTGGCCGAAGCCAATTTCGCCAACATCGCGGTGTCTGTATCACCATGCTGAAGAACAAGATCGCGATCATCTACGGAGCTTCAGGAGCGATCGGCGGTGCTGTCTCACGCGCCTTTGCACATGAAGGGGCGAGGGTTTTTCTCACCGGTCGTGACCCGGAGTCGGTCGGTGCGGTCGCCAACGACATCGTCTCGGCGGGCGGATCCGCGGTGGCGGCCGAAGTCGACGCGCTCGACGAGCAGGCGGTCGACGACCACTTACAGTCCGTTGTCGACGTGGCGGGCGGCGTCGATATCTCGTTCAATGCGGTCGGCATCCCCAACGCGCAGATCCTCGGCGTCCCGCTCACCGACCTGGATCTTGAGCGGTTCACGATGCCGATCACGAGCTACACGACGTCGTATTTCCTGACCGCACGCCTGGCCGCGCGGCGCATGATCCCGAACAAGTCCGGGGTGATCATGACCGTGACGGCCCTGCACTCGCGGACGGGCATCGCCTTGGTGGGCGGCTATGGTCCCGCGATGGCCGCCAAGGAGGCCCTCACTCGGGATCTGTCCGTCGAGCTTGCACCGCACGGCATTCGCGTGGTCGGACTGCGACCCCAGGGCATGCCGGAGACCCGCACGATCAGGGAAGCCTTCGAGCCTCGCGCCAAGGCATCGGGGATGACGTGGGATCAGTGGCAAGAATTCCTCGCCAGCAGGACTCATCCACGACGGCTGATGGCGCTCGAGGAGGTGGCGAACATGGCGGTCTTCATGGCGTCGGACAAGGCGAGCGGAATGACGGGGACGACGGTCAACCTGACGATGGGCAGCCTCGACGACTAGTGCCTCGCCGCTCGCAGAAATGCGTTGCCGCGCGGCGACAATCGATAACCCACGTCGAGGCTGATGGTCAGGCCGAGTCCCTTGAGCTGGCGTACCCGGCGCTTGAACCGCGGCACGTCCAGCCCAACGCGGGCGGCCAGATCCGGCGCCCGCACCGCCTCGTTGGCGCCGATCATCTCCAGATACTGGAGGGTCCAAGGGTTTTCGGCCGCGGCATGCCAGCGGTCCAGCCGCGCGCTGATCGCGTCGACGTCCGCCGCCGACAAACGGTCGTCGGCGGCCAGATCCGGTCGCTCGTCGGGCGCCAGGTACGACACCGCGATCACGTACGTCTGTCTGGCCGGGCGGCGGTCGAGTTCTTTCTGTGCGGTCTTGGCGTCCGGGTAGCCCGCGGCGCGGGCCTGCGCGGCGGTTACGCGATAGCTGCCCGGATACTCAATGACGTCGTCGATGCGAACCGTGCCTGCCACGGTGCGTTGGGTGCCGCCCGGCTTGGCCCTCGGCGCGTCCCAACGCCGCAGTACGAGTGTGATGCTGCCGTTTGCAATTCCCTCGGCCGTGTCGCGGTTGAGCAGCACGGGTGTGACCCTACGATCACGCGGTGGCTGATCGCTATGGCATCGACGTACTGGCCAACGACCCGCACCGAAAGCCCCGCTCGACCGAGCAGCCGGTGGAACTCGGCATGGTCATCGAAGACGCCCAGACCGGCTATGTGGGCGCGGTGGTGCGCGTCGAATACGGCCGGATGGAGCTGGAGGACCGGCATGGCCGCAGGAAACCGTTTCCGATCGGGCCCGGCTATCTGATCGACGGGCGGCCGGTCATCCTGACCGCCCCGCGCCGCGCAGCGACGACCGCACCGGCGCGCACCGCATCCGGCTCCGTGGCAGGACAGGCGAAGGCCAAGGTCGCGCTGGCCAGCCGGATCTATGTCGAGGGCCGACACGACGCCGAACTGGTCGAGCAGGTGTGGGGCGACGACCTACGCGTCGAGGGCGTGGTGGTCGAATATCTCGGTGGCGTGGACGATCTCGTCGGCATCGTCGAGGAATTTCGACCCGGCCCGGGACGTCGGCTCGGCGTCCTGGTCGATCACCTCGTGGCTGGCTCGAAGGAGGCGCGCATCGCGGACGCCGTGCGCCGAGGTCCCGGCGGCGTGCACACGCTG
>DATFOP010000453.1:0-2407 GCA_035265505.1 Propionibacteriaceae bacterium
ACGGGATTCGAACCCGCGCTGCCGCCTTGAAAGGGCGGTGTCCTAGGCCGCTAGACGATGGGGACTACGACCGACGACTCTAGCCGATGGATCACCCCGGACAGCGACCCGCAAAGAGGCGGCTTAGGTGCAGATTGGTCCACTCTTCACCGGAAGCCCCTTGGGCGGGTTACGCAAGACAGTTTGGTAGCCGGTGATCCGATAGGCGCATGCGTTCGCTTCGGTGGGGGTGAGCTGACGACCGTCGAGCCAAAGGTCAAGTCGCCACGTCGCCCCGGCTGGGGTTTTGTGGCAGGCGCCGCAGAGGTCCTCGACGATCGCGTATCGCTGCAGCCCACGGAGATAAAAGCGGGTGCCGTACGGGATATCCGGCCCGACGCTGGTGTAGCCGACCGCCATAGTGATCGGGTCGGCATATGTCCCGACTCCTCCCGCCCTCGAGTGCAACACGGGATGCGCGATCGCAGCGGAGCCAGCCGGAGTGTTGTCCCACCAGGTGTAGCCCGTGAGGAACGCGGTGGCCGGCTGGGTGGAGGTGACAGTGCAGCCGGGCTTGCCATCGCCGTCGCGACTCACCCGAATGGTGACTTTTGATCGGCCGGGCCCAGTCGGCGGGTTGCGAGGGTTGCGCTGATCCCAGGACGTGCCGTTCTGGTAGTCGAAGGTCGCCGTCTTGACGAGAGTCTGCACCAGAGAGCCGGTCGGCCCGTACGTCCTCACCGTCGAGTCAGTGGACATCTTCCCGGCCTTGGTCGTCCACCCGGCAACGCTCACGGCGACGCGACGGATCCCGGCCGCATCGATGTAGGTACCGCCCCAGACCACGCGCGTACGCCACACGATGCCGGCTCCGTCGACACACGAGGCGGTCACCGTGGTTGCGGCCGAGGCTGCCTGCGATCCGGGCAGCACCATGATCACGACCAGAATGGAGCCGACCAGCAGGCGGGCGCAGGTAGCGCCGACCCTGAGCCGCCGGGAGCGCGCGGCGACAGCAGCGATCGGTGGCATAGCGGCGGACCAGCCCTCAGTAGACCGTGATGTGGACGTGGTTGATGTGATTGGCGGAGTCACCGCCGCGGTCAGCCATGTAGCGCCAGCCCTCCGCGTCCCGCTCGATGTTCCAGATGTGCTGGTGCCAGATCACGTAATTGATGCCGAGCTGCCTGGCATTGATCTTCGCCCAGTCGGCGACCTTGTAGCCGAGCGCCTGGCCAGCGGCCGAGGTGTAGTTCGGGATCATCAGATCCAGCGCACGACCGCTCGGATGGTCGGGGAGCGCGTCCGCCCGTACGCCGTAGTAGGTCGTGATCTGCGGGAAGGCCACCATGGCCGCCCGATGGACCTTGATCGCGTTCGGAACGAGCCCCTGCTCCACGGCATAGCTGCTTCCGGAGAGCACCGGCACGGCGGGCTTCGTGGTCGACAGGTACTTGGCGGTTACCCACCGGACGGCGCTGTTGTAGATGATCTGGGCGCGGCCGTCCTTGATCACTCCGGTGATGGCGAGCTTCGTGCCCGCCGGCACCTCGCCGATCAATCGATACGAGTCGGTGTAGGTGGACCGGATGTTCAGCGCAACGGTGGCGTACCGGTAGCCGGTGATCGTGGGCAGGCTCGGGGTCGTCGGCCCCACCGCCGTCGGGTTGGACAGATACTTCGCGGTGACCCAGCGGACCCTGCTGCGGAAGATGATCTGCGCGCGCCCGTACTGCGTGGCACCGGTGATCGAGAGCTTGGTGCCCTTCGGCACCTCGGTGATGACTGCGGTGCCCGACGACTTCGCCCAGATGTTCAGCACCGCGGTGGCTACGCGAGTGCCGATGACGCGGGGAAGGACGTCCGAGGCACTCGCAAGATACTGAATGCTCGCCCAGCCGCGCGTCTTCCCGTGGTAGACCTCAGCGAAGCCGCGCGCGGTCTTCCCCGTCATGGTGACGGCGGTGCCTTCCTTGATCACCGTGATCACGTCGTAGGACAATCCGGGCCCCTCGCGCAGGTTGAGGGCAGTCGTCGTGATCTTGACCAGGCCGGCGCCGACCTCGATTGAGCCGGGCAGGGACGTTCCCTTGCTGAGGTAGCGACTCGCGATATAGGCGACGCCACCCAGAAAGCGGATCTTCGTCCAGCCGTCGGCGGAGCTGATCGCGGTGACGGTTTGGCCGCGATAGAGGCCGCCGATGATCGCAGTGCTGGTACTTGGGCCCGAGCGGATGTTGACGCCCTCGGTCGCTGTCATTTGGGTATCGGCAGCGGCGGGCGCCGGACTGACGACGCCGAGTAGCAGGACGGCCGCCACCAGCATTGCGGCGGCGATCCTCAACCGAGGTGCGAGCGTGCTCAACTCATTCTCCTTGGCCCATCGCATCGAAATCCCCAAGCAGACCAGGTCGGTCGGCGCAGTCAC
>DATFOP010000454.1:0-8837 GCA_035265505.1 Propionibacteriaceae bacterium
CGACCACAGCTGCCAATGCCGCCGGTCAACCGCGCCGCGTCACGGGAGCCGATCTGGCGCAGATCAATCCGGGCCCGCAGACTGCGCGCCAGCTCCCCCACCAGAGCACGGAAATCCACTCGGTGGGGCGCGTTGAAGTAGATCACCACCAGCTGATCGACATCTGGACCCGAATCGACGAAGTCGACCGCGACCACCTTCATGGGCAGGTCGTTCTTCTTGATCAACTTCTTGGCCACCAGCTTCGCCTCGGCGCGCCGTCGCCGGTTGGCTGCGTCCCGGTCGAGCTCGGCCTGAGCGGCCTTGCCGGCGCAGATCGGGAGGCCGGCGAAGCCAGGATCGTCGTCCACCCACTCCGGTGCCCAGACACACTCGGCGACCTCCGGGCCCGAGTCGGTCGGCACCAGCACCTTGTCACCGACCGCGTACACCTCGTCGCCGGCATCGAGATAGTAGAGCCGCCCGTACCGCTCGAACGACACCGCCATGACCCGCGCCATTGCCCAAGCGTAGTGCCGCTGTCGTCGCCCTCAGTGCCCGTCATACATGGAGAGCTGGGCTACTGAGACAGGAAGCCCGGCAGATGCGGGTCTGCCGGGCCTCCACGGGTGGGCGTTCTGGGGGGCAGGAGCCCACCCGCGCCAGTATGTTTTTCTCCGTTGGTCCCCGAAAACACCTGTCCGATCGCGATAACTTGGCTCACGCGCAGGATGCGCGTCGTTACCGTTCTGTGACATCGTGACCAGCGTCTTGTAACGAACTGGATACGAGCCGGGGATAAACCTAGACGCACATCGAGTCCGCGCGCAACTCAGCGTCCGGCGTGTCGCTGGACGATACGGCGACAGCAAAAAAGCCCCGCCTCGAGGGCTGGGGCTATCGAGAACCTCAAGATCGATTATGGAGGTTGTCGGAGAGAACGCTCGGGGGTTCGTCCCCTCCGGCAACCCGTGAAACACCTTACTAAACGGAAGAGGACAAATGGAACCCGAAAAACTGAGAATCGTGTGAAGGCTTTCCCCATTGACCTTGAGGTTTTCGTACGGCACAATCACGCTTCCACCAAGCCGATCAGCGCAGCCTCAACCGCAAGCAGCGGCGCGACGTTTCCTTCCAGTGCGACGCGGCAGGCGAGCAAGGTGTCAATCCTCCGCAGCGTGGCTTCGGGTGTGGACTTCCTCGCCAGCACGGCAATCTGAGGCTCAAGGTCAGAGTTCACCAGCATCACCCCAGACCGGGTCTGAATGCTCAGCACATCGCGATAGCAACCGGTCAGCTCGGTAAGGGCGCGGTCAATCGCGTCTCGCTGGAATCGCTTGGCCCGTGCCCTTTGCTGATCTTCGAGATCCTTGATCGCGGCTTGAGCCTGGCGCGGCTTCGCGCCTCTCGTTCCGAAACCCAGCGCTTCTTCCAGCTCCGACCGTTCCTTGCCGTCCAGCGCGGCCGTCGCCGCTGCTGCCTCCTCAGTGCATCCTGCAACCAGCTCGGCTGCAGCCGACAGGCAGGCGCCGAGGCCGTTCAGGGAGAGGGGAATCTGCAGAATGTGCGCCCGCCGCTGCCGCGCGCTCTCATCACGGGCCAGCACCAGCGCTCTGCCGATATGCCCCTGGGAAACGCGGGCGGCGTAGCGGGCGAGAGCCGGTTCTATTCCGTCGCGGCTTTGCAGCAACGCTGCAATGGCACCCTCGCTCGGTGTCTGCAGGTTGAGCAGCCGGCAACGCGACCGGATCGTTGCCACCACGTCGTCGGCGGTCGGCGCACAGAGGATCCACACCGTACGAGCGGCGGGCTCCTCGACGCTCTTCAACAGTGCGTCGGCCCCGCGCTCGGTCACTCGATCCGCGTCCTCGACGACGATGACCTGGTAGCGACCCAGCGTGGGACTCATCGCGGCCCGGCGGACCAGCTCGCGAACCTCTTCGACGCCGATGGACAGCTGCTCGGTACGCACCAGGGTGACGTCAGGATGCGCACCGCTCAGTGCCGAACGGCAATCCGTACAGACCCCGCAGCCACCACGCGAACATTGCAGAGCGGCGGCGAAGGCCCGCCCGGCGTTGGAACGGCCAGAGCCCGGCGGTCCGGTGAACAGCCAGGCATGGCTCATCGCGTGCCGCTCGCCGCTCACCGCGCGCCGTAGCGTTTCGACGGCGACCTCTTGACCGACGAGCTCAGCCCAGACACCCTGCTCGGACACGTGCGACGTCACCCCCGCGGTCGACCCCGCCGATGCCAATCCGTTCATCCTCTCGGCGATCACGTGGAGTTCCGGGTCACGAAGACACTGTGCCAGCCGCCCCTGACACTCCGGGCCCCGCCGGCTCGACCGGCGTTGCCGCCAGCATCGGCTGCACCCGCTCGAGAATTTTCTCGGTGATCTCGGCGCGCGACAACCGGGCATCCAGCACCAGGTACCGATCGGGATCGCGAGCGGCCAGGTCGAGGAAGAACGACCGCGCGCGGGCATGAAAGCCGTCGCCGGCCGCCTCGACCCGATCTTGCTGCCGCTTCTCACCCACCGCCAACGCCGGATCCATGTCCAGAACGACGGTGAGGTCGGCTCGAACGTCGTCGGTGGCCCAGCGGGTGATCGATTCCACCTCGCTCAGCTCGAGCATCCGACCAGCGCCCTGATAGGCCAGCATGGAATCGACGTAGCGGTCGCAAACCACCACCGCGCCCCGATCAAGCGCAGGCCGTACGACCTCGGCCAGGTGTTGCGCCTTATCCGCGGCATACAGCAGAGCTTCCGCGCGTGGCGCCAGGTCGCCGGTCTTGGGACTGAGTACGATGTCGCGGATCCGCCTGCCGGCTGCGGTGTCGCCCGGCTCGTACGTCCGCACGACGTCGTGGCCTCGCTCGGCCAACAGACCGCACACTCGGGCGACCTGCGTCGTCTTACCAACTCCATCGCCGCCCTCGAAGACGAGGAAGACGCCCGGCCATAAACGCTCGGCGGCTGCGGTCATGCGTCGAGCTTTCTCTTCGTCTTGGTCCACAACGTCAGAAATTCCTCCTTCATGCCCCGCGCCTCCTGGGCACGGCGCTCGAAGGTCCGGCCCGCTTCGAACGCCTCAGGCGCGGGCAAGCCGGCCGCCGCTTCGACCGCTCGATCGGCAGCAACGTGGTACTCGTGGATCTGGTCCAGCAGCAGGCGTGACTTAGCCAGTCGATGCTGAATACGCCCGGTCTCGGCGGGCATGACGTGAGTCGAGATATCGGCCACCCACTGCAGCTGCCCGATGGAGCGCCAGGCTTCCTCCCAGGCCTGGACTGGGGCGTCCGGATTGAGCCGATCGATACCCCGGCGGACCCTGCTCACCACCGAATTGAGGAGATCGGTCAGTACCGCGCCGGTGGCCAGGACGCTGGCGTCGCCCAGCTTCGGTGCCCGGGTCGCTGTCACCAGCCGATCCAGCAGCGCAAGATAACGCTCGGTGTGCAGGCGACCCACGAGCTGCTCTCGGGCCTGGGCGGTCTCCGCCGAGTCGCCGGTGCGGTGCGGATCGGCATCCAGGATGATCCAGTCCAGCTCGTCGTAGAGGTCTTCCACCCAGTCCGTGTCGAGTACGAAGGACAGGCCACGTAGCTCGGTCCGAAGCTGAGCGGCATGCGCCGCGAGCTGCTCGGCGGCTTCCAGAGTGCCACCCCGAATAGCGAGATCCGCCTCCACGATCTGACGCAGCCGCAAGCCGAGCAGCTGAGACACGAACGTCGTGAAGGGGGCATCCGGCTCGAAGGACCGCGGCAGCGGGAAGTCGGTCAGACCGGTGGCCGGTGCACCTAACCGGGTGACCAATCGGGGGAAGCGAGGCACCGCAGTCGCACCCGCCTGGGTGATCGCACGCTCCAGCCAGGCGGCCTGCTGCTCTGTCAAGCCCGGCCCGATCGGAGTGATCATGACCTCGCGGTAGCGCGCCGTTGTCAATCCACCGCGTCGGACCGTCACCTTGTCGTCACGCAACAACGCCAACGTCTGACTCTGGTCGTCCCGCAATGCGAACTCCCGCCGTTCACAGCGCAGCGCGGCCACTGGCCCGAGGGTCGCCCGCCGGCGCAGCGGACGAATCAGATCTCCAAACTCCTGGGGCAGGTCGGTGTGACCCATGGTCTCGATCCGATCCTTCGGCAGCAGCGGTTGCCACTCCGGAGCAGTGAGGAACCACTCGCCGCGGCCGTCCAGCACCCGATGCGCAAGCAGAACACCCGAGCGGGCCAACCGGTAGTCCGGTGCGTCGAGCAACGTGACGTCGATCTCGTACGCGGCGTTGTGTCCGGCCCTGGCCACCAAATTGTGCAGGCCGATTCCAGGATTGATCAACCTCGGCGCCGTGGCGCTGTACGGCATGTCGTAAAGCCGCTGGCCCGGCGGCTTCGTGGAGCCGTCGGGGGAACTGGTAGGCAGCTTGGCCGGGGCAACCTCCACGGAGTTCGCCTGGGCGCGGCGCCGCGCGGGCTTCTCCTTGTGGCTCTTGCCCTTCCTCACGTGCTAACCCTCCCACGCCGGAACCCGGCAACCCCTATCTCTTAGCCGGCGCCGGCCTCGACCGGGACTTTGGGCACCGCCTTCTTCGCTGTCGACACCGGCCCATCGGCAGTCGTCTTGGCAGCCGTACTCTGCTTCCGAGTCGTGGATTTCTTCGCTGTGGCCTTGCGCGTCGGACGCTTGGGCGCCGGACCTTTGGCCCGTTTCTCAGCGAGCAACTCTGCGGCACGTGCGGTGGTGATCGTCTCCGGGTCATCCTGCCGGCGGAGGGTGGCGTTGATCTCACCGTCAGTGACGTAGGCGCCGAACCGGCCATCCTTGATGATCATGGGCCGGCCGGACGTCGGATCAGGCCCCAGCTCCTTCAGCGGAGGCTTGGCGGCGGCACGGCCGCGCTGCTTCGGCTGGGCATAGATGGCATTGGCTTCGTCGAGCGTGATGCTGAAGATCTGTTCCTCGCTGGATAGCGAGCGGGAGTCGCTGCCTTTCTTCAGGTACGGGCCGTAGCGTCCGTTCTGCGCGGTGATCTCCTGCCCGTCTGAGCCCACGCCGACCAACCGCGGCAGGCTCATCAACCGCAGAGCGTCGGAGAGGGTGACCTCATCGATGGACATGGAGGCGAACAGCGACCCCGTACGTGGCTTGGCCGACTTGGGCGCGTCCTCAGCGAGCACCTCAGTGACGTAAGGCCCGAACCGGCCGTTCTTGGCGATCACGGTCAGTCCGGTCTCCGGATCGGTGCCGAGCACCCGCTCTTCACCGGCGGGCCGGGACAGCAGCTCGCGAGCAAGATCAACAGTCAGCTCATCGGGCGGCAGGTCGTCGGGCACGTTCGCCCGGCGGCCTTCCTCGTCCTCGACGTAGGTACCGTAGCGCCCGACCCGAACAACGATCCCAGTGTCAAGATCACCGATCGGGAACGTCGACAGCTTGCGGGCGTCGATCTCCCCCAGCTCGGACACCAGGCGTTGCAGGCCCTCCCGATCGCCACTACCGAAGTAGAAGTCGGTCAGTACGTGGATACGTTCGGCGTGTCCGTCTGCGATCTGATCCAGGACTTCTTCCATCTCGGCGGTGAAGGCATAGTCGACCAGCTTCGGGAAGTGCTCCTCCAGCAGCCGGGTCACCGCAAATGCAAGCCATGTGGGGACCAGCGCGGACCCCTTCTTGAACACGTAGTCCCGCGCTGTAATCGTCCTCAGGATGGTCGCGTACGTCGACGGCCGCCCGATCTCCAATTCCTCGAGCTTGGCCACCAGGGAAGGCTCGGTGTAACGAGCCGGCGGGCGCGTGTCGTGGCCGGATGCGGTCATCGACTCCGGCCGAAGCCGCTGGCCCTCGGTGAGCCGAGGCAGCCGGGTCTGTGCGTCGTCGGACTGCGCGTCGTCGGACTCGTCGTGTGCCTCCACGTAGGCCTTGAGGAAGCCGTAGAAGGTGATGGTTCGGCCCGATGCCACAAATGTGCAGCCCGCGTCCTGAGCCTGTCGGAGGATTCCGCCAGGATCTTGGCGAGCGGCCTCATCGCGGCGCCCGTCGACAGACTCGAGGGGCGTCCTGGCGATGATCTTGACGGAGATGGTGTGCCCCTCGGCGTCCTTCATCTGCGATGCGATCGTGCGCATCCAGATCAGCTCGTACAGCCGGAATTGATCACCCGTCAGCCGAGTCTGGGCCGGAGTCTGAAACACCTCGCCGGCCGGGCGGATCGCCTCGTGCGCCTCCTGGGCGTTCTTGACCTTGCTGGTATAGATCCGCGGCTTGTCGGGCAAGTAGTCCGGCCCGAACAGCTGGCGGACCTGATTGCGTGCAGCGGTGATCGCGGTATCGGACAGGGTCACCGAGTCAGTCCGCATGTAGGTGATGAAGCCCGCCTCATAGAGGTCCTGCGCCACCGACATCGTGCGCTGTGCGGTGAAGCCAAGCTTGCGACCAGCCTCCTGCTGCAGAGTGGTTGTCCGGAACGGGGCGTACGGGCGGCGGGTGTAGGGCTTGGACTCGACCTCGCCGACGTGGAGCGAGCCCCCGCGCAGGGACGCAGCCAGCGCCTCGGCCTGAGGTTGATCAAGATGAAGGAGCCCGGCGGCACCGCGTTCGATCAGCCGGCCGCGGCTGTCGAAGTCGCGACCTTGGGCGACCTTCCGGGCGCCGATATGCGTCAGCCGGGCAGGAAATGTCGGCGGCTCAGCGTCGGCGCCGGCGTCGAGGACGGCGTCGAGATCCCAGTACGACGCACTGCGGAAGGCCATCCGCTCACGTTCACGATCAACGACCAGGCGAGTGGCGACGGACTGCACGCGGCCGGCGGACAGCCGCGGCATGACCTTCTTCCACAGCACCGGGGAGACTTCGTAGCCGTACAGGCGGTCGAGAATGCGCCGGGTCTCCTGCGCATCGACCAAGTCGTCATCAAGATCACGAGGATGGGACACGGCATCGGCGATAGCCTGCTGAGTGATCTCGTGGAAGACCATCCGCTTCGCCGGCACCTTGGGCTTCAGCTCCTGCAGCAGGTGCCAGGCGATTGCCTCGCCCTCGCGGTCACCATCGGTCGCCAGCAGCAACTCGTCGGCGCTCGACAAGGCATCCTTGAGCGAGCGCAGGGTCGCCTTCTTGTCGGGATTGACGACGTACAGCGCCTGGAAGCCGTTGTCGACGTCTACCCCCGTTCGAGCCCACTTCTCACCCTTGTATTTGGCCGGCACCTCGGCGGCGCCGGTCGGCAGATCTCGGACGTGACCGCGGCTGGACTCGACGACGTAATCGTCGCCGAGGAAGCTCGCGATCTTAGCCGCCTTGGTCGGCGACTCGACGATCACGAGCCTTCTGCCCGTCTTCGCTGCCACTGATCTTCCTAGGATTTCGGTCTGGTTACTCCACCAACGCCGCCGGCGCGGCGCTTATTCGATCCTGGCGCCGGACGCCAGCGCGCATACTCTACGTGCCACTCCTACCCACAGCGCGAATCTAGGTGTTTTGGGAACGGCGATCCGCCCGCACCGGGATCAGTGGAGAAAACCATCCCGGATGGAGGTTCGGATCGTCGGCACGACCGCCTCCGAGAGCGCCGTTGGGTCGATACTCAGGATGCCGGCGACAGTTGCGACGATGGTGCGGAGATCGAGATCCCCGTCGCAGGCCCCGAGCACCGCGGCCAGGGCCGTGTCCGCCTGGAGGGCCCGACGGAAGCCTCGCTGCTGCCGCAGCACGATGGTGCTCGGATCCGCGGCGCCTGGCGAACCCCGGGTCTCTTCGACGACATCCTCCGCCAGCTGCCAGGCGTGGGCCAGCAGGTCCGCATCCGAGCTCCGGGCCAGATCAACGGCTCGGAACCCCTCCTCGACGACAGGTCCAATCGGCTGCTCCACCGAGTAAGGCCAGTCCTCGATGCGGATGTCCGGCTCGAGCCGGCCGTTGCGCTGCAGGACGATCCAGCCCATCCCGACGGCTTCGATGCCGAGATCGTGGAAGTAGTGGAGCCAGTCTCGATAGCGGTGGACGTACTCGGGCGAGCCGGCGAGTCCGGCGTCGGCCAGCCACATCTCGACGTACTCGCTGGGATCCAAGATCTCGCGCTGCACCACATGGGCGTCGCAGCCCGTGGCGGCGACCCAATTCCGGAGCCGCTCAGACCAGGCGCCGCCCGCCAGCCGAGCCCAGTTCGCCAATACCGCTAACGTCCCGCCGCTGGCGAGGTGCTCCGCGCCGTTCCGCACAACATGCTCGACCAGGCTGTCTGCCGGGCGATTTCCCTCCCGATAGGTCAGCCGCTCCTGGCCTGGTGAGGCCGGCGACATCACGTACGGCGGATTCGTCACGATCAGGTCGAACTCCTCGTCGGTGACCGGCTCGAACAGATCGCCCTCCCGCAGGTCCACCTCGATGGAGTTGATCTTGGCGGTCAACCCGGCCAGCTGGACGGCGCGCGGGTTGAGGTCGGAGGCGACCACGGTGCGGACGTGCTGGGCCAGATGCAGGCTCTGCACGCCGCAGCCCGTACCGAGATCAAGAGCCCGATCCACCGGTCGGCGGATGGTCAACTGGGCCAATGTGGTCGACGCCGTCGACACCCCGAGCACGAAGTCCGGCCGCATAGGGGCGATCCTCGTGTCCAGATGCGGGGAAAGGTCGGACACCACCCATCCGCTGGCGCCGTCGTCGCTGCCGTACGGGCGGATGTCTAGCCGCGCGACAACCTCGCCGGCCGATTCTTCAACAATGCCGGCGGCGATGAGCGGTTCGACCAGCCTGGGCAGCGCGCGATCGAGGGCCGGTCGGGGTACGGACTGCTGGAGCAGCCAGAGCCTCGTCAGAGTGGCCAGCGGCTCTGTCCGGCCAGCGAGCGCCCGTACGC
>DATFOP010000455.1:0-2147 GCA_035265505.1 Propionibacteriaceae bacterium
GGACTCCTCGCCGCCGGCCCGGATGAAGCGACCCTCGAGGCCAGTGCGCCCGTTGACCGTTGTGGGAGCCTGCGCAAGGATCTTGTCTCGCCGCAACAGGGCCCGCCCCTACTGACCCGCCAGCCGCAAAACACCGGAGAGCTCAGCTCATGAACCAACGAACTCCAGCCGTCCTTCTGGCCGCCGTCGAGCACGCGAAACCTGCTTGTGGGGAAGGGCGTTCAGCACGATCTCGCCTCGATATATGGTGCGTACCTTCTTGGGACTGGCAGGCACGTCCTGCATTAGCCGCATCGGAAAACCGCTAGGTCGCGCGTTTGTTGCTGCAGTTTCCTGCTGCAAGGGTTGGGCCTGGGACTGGGTCCGGGTGCAAAGAAGGACGCCAGTAAAGGAGCTTTGGAGGCCGCGGGTCTTCAGCTCGGTCAGCACCTGCAGCCAAAAACGTCGCGCCCTCATGACCGTCTCGGCCCACAGGCCCAAGCTGACGTATTCCCCGTTGACGGTGACTCCGATGACAAGATAGATGGGCTTGTTGCGGATCTGCGCGTCTCGCACCTTCACCACGATGGCGTAGCAGAGCCTGGCGCGCCGGTCGTGTTGATGATTTGGCCTTGGAGCACCATTGAAAGGTTCTGCATGTCGATCCTTCGAACCGTTCGAAGGCAGGTCCAACGATGGCCGGACCGTTCTGGGCATCTGAGCCAGTCGTCCCAGCCGTCTGTCAGGCTTCGGCGATCCGTGAGTTAGCCGAGGTCGTTCAACGCGGCGATCTCCTCAGGGTCGAGTCGCAGGCCGGCGGCGGCCACATTCTCCTCGAGGTGTTCGACCGAGCCGGTGCCAGGGATCGTCAGCATCGTTTTGGATCGGGCCAGCAGCCAGGCCAAGGCGATCTGGTGGAGTGTCGCCTCGTGGCGCTTTGCGATGTCGGTGAGCGCTGGAAATCGGTCGAGGTTCTGGATCGGGGCCCATGGCAGAAAGGTCATTTCCTCCTGCTCGCACAGGTCGACCAGTGTGTCCGACCTGCGGTCACCGGGGTTGTAGCGGTTCTGAATCGACACAATCGCGGTCATCGCCTGCGCTCGACGCAGCTGATCCTCGTTGACGTTGGACAGCCCGATGTGGCGGATCTTGCCCTCCTCCTTCAGCTCGACCAGAGCGCCGATCGAGTCTTCGAGTGGCACGTCCGGGTCGGGCCGATGGAACTGGTACACGGCGATCTGGTCCAACCGCAGGCGTCGGAGGCTGCCCTCGCATGCCTGCCGCAAATGTTCAGGCCGGCCGTCCGGCTCCCACTGTCCGGGGCCGGGGCGTACGAGTCCACCCTTGGTCGCGATGACCAAATCCTCCGGGTACGGATGGAGGGCCTCGGCGATGAGCTCCTCGCTCACGTCCGGGCCGTACGAGTCCGCAGTGTCGATGAAGTTGACCCCGAGCTCGACAGCTCGGCGCAGCACGGCGCGGGCCTCGTTTCGGTCGGGCGGATCGCCCCAGATGCCTCGGCCGGTGACCCGCATTGCGCCGAAGCCGAGACGGTTGACCGTCAGGTCGCCACCGACGTCGACCGTTCCGGCGTCCGCCGCCGTGGCACCGTTGCTTGCTGGCATTTGGGGGCTCCTCTTCATTGACCAGAACTCAGCGTGCCAGCCATCGCCGCGAGCGCGTACACCGGCCCCTCAGCAGTAGCGACTGATGTGGTCACACCCGCCGGAGCAGGGTGACAATTGCGGTCCGGACGCCGCACCGACCTCGCGGCGGCGAGAGTTTTTTCGTCGAGCCGGACTCAAGCTGCAGGGCGAGGGCGTCGAGGCGGCTGGGTGGAATTATCTGCCTCGTCGCACGCCTTGGAGAGTCGCCCAAACGCTCGGCGCTGTGCTTTTCGTTGCTGGGACCCGGGGGAGTCGCGAGGTAGCGTGCGCCGCCCCACACCATCCCGCCCGGCTATCCGGCGTGGCTGACATCGGTTCATGAAGGAGCCGGAGCCGGTACGGTTCGGCGATATGGCTGAACATGCGAAGCAGATTCTGGCTGACGCATTCGGGCGGGTGCGAGAGCTCGTGATCGACCTCACCGACGGTCTGACTGACGAAATCGCCACCTACCGCCCGGATCCGGAAGCCAACTCGATTTCCTGGCTGCTCTGGCACCTC
>DATFOP010000456.1:0-3675 GCA_035265505.1 Propionibacteriaceae bacterium
GCGCCGACCGCTGGCAGCAGGGCGAGCAAACTAAGCATCGGGAAGCCCATCTCCATCGCCTCCTCAGCCCAGCCGGCCCAGGACGAGCACGACGCCAACGAGGGCAGCGCCCACCACCATGGTCAGGGCGTAGGTGCGGACAAAGCCGTTCTGTACCCTCCGCAACTGCGCCGATAGGCCGCCGATCGCGCTAGCGGTGCCGTTGACCGTGCCATCGATCCCGTTGTCCTCCAGCCGCAGCAGATCCGCAGTTAAGCGCTGTCCGGGCCGCATGAACACCGCCTCGTTGATGACGTCGCCGTAGAGGTCCTGGCGGCCGGCGCGAACCAGCAGCGAGCGGGTGGCCGGCTGCTCAGTGAGGACCTTGTGCCGCGGGCCGAAGATCCGCACGGCTAGGGCTACCCCGATGGCAACCACGGCCAAGGTGAGAAGTCCCAGGGGGGAGAAGTACAGCAAGCCGGTCGCCTCGACAGGCGCCTCCTCACCGCCAACCGCCGGATCCAGCCAGCCGACAATCCAGCCGTTGAGGACCATGCCACTCACGGCGGAACCGATACCGAGCACGATCAGCGGAACGGTCATGATGGCCGGTGATTCGTGCGGATGGACGCCCTCCGGCCAGCGCCTTCGAGTACCGACGAACGTCATCATCATCAGCCGGGTCATGTAGAACCCGGTGATCCCAGCGCCGATCAGCGCCGCCAATCCACTGGCCAGGTTGTGCTCGAACGCGGCCTCGATGATGTGGTCCTTGGAGTAGTAGCCGGCGAAGAACGGGAAGCCGATGATCGCCAGATAGCCGGCCGCGAAGGTGTAGAAGGTGATCGGCATCAGCCGGGAAAGCCCACCGTAGTGGCGCATGTTGACGTCATCGTTCATGGCGTGCATCACCGAACCGGCGCCGAGGAACATGTTGGCCTTGAAGAAGCCGTGGGTCAGCAAGTGGAAGATGGCCAACGCGTAGCCCGCCGGGCCCAGTCCGGCGGCCAGCATCATGTAGCCGATCTGGGACATGGTAGATCCGGCCAACACCTTTTTGATGTCGTCCTTGGCGCAGCCGATCCAGGCGCCCGCCAGCAGAGTTACCGCGCCGACGATCACCACCGCCGTACTGGCGATCTCGGACTCTCCGAAGACGGCATAGCTGCGTGTCACCAGGTAAACACCGGCGGTGACCATGGTCGCCGCGTGGATCAGTGCAGACACTGGAGTCGGGCCCTCCATGGCGTCCAGCAGCCAGGACTGCAACGGCACCTGCGCGGACTTGCCGCAGGCCCCCAGCAGCAACAGCAGGCCAAGGACGGTCGCGATCGTCGTGCCCATGCGCTCGGCACCGGCGTTGACGTCGACAAAGGCTGAGGATCCAAACGTGGCCAGCATCAGCATGATCGCCAGGGACATTCCCATGTCGCCGACCCGGTTGACGACGAAAGCCTTCTTGGCGGCGGTCGCGGCAGTCGGCTTGTGCTGCCAGAAGCCGATGAGCAGGTACGAGGCCAGGCCCACACCTTCCCAGCCGACGAACACGACGAGGTAGTTGTCGGCCAGGACCAGCAGCAGCATGGCCGCCACGAAGAGGTTGAGGAAAGCAAAGAACCGGCGCCGCCGTCTGTCGTGCGCCATGTATCCGATGGAGTAGATGTGGATGAGGCCGCCGACCCCAGTGATCAACAACACGAATACGATCGACAACTGGTCGACGAGCAGTCCGACGCCCACGTGCCACTGACCGCTGGAGATCCAGTCGTAGAGCGGCACGCTCACCGCTCGGGAGGCGACGTCGCGGCCGACGAGTTGGACGAACAGCACGAAGCCCAGCGCGAAGGAGATCAACGGCGTTAGGGTGCCAAGCAGATGGCCCCACGCATCGGTGGCCCGCCCGCCGATCAGCAGGATGGCGGCGCTCAGGGCCGGGATGGCGATCAGCAACCAGGCGTAGGTGAACAAGCCGGTGGCAGGCAGCGGCGTTACGACGTCCAGCAGGTTCATCTGTCCTCAGAACTTCAGCAGGTTGGCGTCGTCGACCGATGCCGAGCGTCGGGTACGGAAGATCGTGACGATGATCGCCAAGCCGACGACCACTTCGGCCGCCGCCACCACCATGACGAAGAACGCGGCGACTTGGCCGTCAAGGTTGCCGTACACCCGTGAATACGTAACCAGCGCCAGGTTGGAGGCGTTGAGCATCAGTTCCACGCACATGAAGGCCACGATGGCGTTCCGCCGGATCAAGAAGCCGGCCGCGCCGATGCTGAACAAGATCGCGGACAGGACGATGTAGTACGAGGGGCTCACTTGTCCTCCTTGCGGTCGGACGAGGGGCTCACTGGTCCTCCTCGCGGTCGGACGCGGTGATCGCCTCCACGGTTTCATCGACGGGGCGGACGAGGTCACGACTGTCGAGGATGGTGCCTCGAGCGCGCAAGGTCGCTGAAACCGAGAGGTCAGAGGCGCTGCCGTCCGGTAGCAGGGCCGGGGTGTCGACCGCGTTGTGCCGGGCGAAAACTCCGGGCGTCGGCAGCGGGCCGGGATGCTGGCCCGACTCGGCGTATCGGCGCATCCGATCAACCGTCAGATCGGCCTGCGAACGCTTCGAAACGAGCCGTTCTCGATGAGCAAGCACCATGGCGCCGACCGCCGCGGTGATCAGCAGCGCCGAGGTGGCCTCGAAAGCGAACACGTAGCGGTTGAAGATCAAAGCGGCGATGCCCTGCACGTTGCCACCGTTCTCGGCATTGGCCCGGGCCAGCCCAACCGGATCGCCGACAATCGCGTTGCCGATGGCCAGCACCAGCAGGGCACCGAACCCGACAGCCGCCAGCGCCGCCAAGGCCCGCTGGCCCTTGATCGTTTCCACCAGAGAGTCGGCGGCGTCAACCCCGACCAACATCAGCACGAAGAGGAACAGCATCAAGATCGCACCTGTGTAGACGATGATCTGCACAGCGAAGAGGAAGGGTGCGCCCTGAGCCGCGTACTGGACGGCCAGGGAGATCATCACCGCAGCCAGGCATAGGGCTGAGTGCACTGGCTTGCGCGCCAGGATCATGCCGAGGGCGCCCAGAACCATCACCGGCGCCAGCATCCAGAAGGCGAATGCGGCCGCCGTCACCAGAGGGATCACTGCTATCCCGTTCCTTCACGCTGTGGGTGCTTCTTCTTGTAGACGAAGCCCTGGTTGATCTTGCGGCGCTTGGCGCCGTGAACCTCACCCGCGCGCTCATCCGGATGGCCGGTCTCGGGCAGCCCCAGAAAGTACGCCTGCTCGTTGTCACCGAGCTTGCGTTCGTGCGGGGGCTCCTCCATGCCAGGCAGCAGCGGCGCCAGCAAGTCCTGCTTCTCGTAGATCAGCTTGGCCCGCGAGTCGTCGGCAAGTTCGAACTCATTGGTCATGGTGAGTGCCCGAGTAGGGCAGGCCTCGATGCACAGCCCGCACAGGATGCAGCGCAAGTAGTTGATCTGGTACACGCGGCCGTAGCGCTCGCCGGGCGAGTAGCGCTCATCGTCGGTGTTCTGGGCGCCCTCGACGTAGATGGCGTCGGCCGGACAAGCCCAGGCGCACAGCTCGCAGCCCACGCACTTCTCCAGACCGTCCGGCCACCGATTCAACTGGTGCCGGCCGTGGAATCGCGGCGCCGTGACCTTGGGCTTCTTGGGGTATTCGGCGGTGAACGT
>DATFOP010000457.1:0-9114 GCA_035265505.1 Propionibacteriaceae bacterium
CCTACGACCCGACGCTGCGGTGCCGACTCTCGGAAAATCACGTTCGGGTGGGCCACGGTCGGGACTATGGCGACGTCGCTCCGCTGCGCGGCACGTACTCCGGCGGTCCGTCGGAAATGTTCGTCACCGTCCAGATGACGCCGCTGGGCTGAGCCGGCTCGCCAGCTCCACGCCGGACTCTGCAGGCTGGCCGGCTCATAAGCGGCCACTATGTTGTGGGCCATGAGCAACTACGGTCAGCAGCCGCCTTACGGGCAGACTCCCTACGGGCAGCAGCCCAACCCGTACGGGCAGCAGCCCAATCCGTACGGCCAGCAACCGCCCTACGGTCAGCCCCAGGCGTACCCTCCGCCGGCCCAGCCCTACCCGGGCCAGCCTGGTCAGTGGCCGCCGGAAGCGCCCGCGAGGCCGGAACTCGTCCAACGCTCGACCACCGTGGTGACCATGGACGCAGTGCCCGGACGGCAGATCGAAGAGGTGCTCGGCGAGGTGATCGGCGTCGTGGCCCGGCCTCGCGAGCTGCGCCAGGATCTGCGGACCGGCAACCCGATCGACGGCTACGCCGCCATGCTCACGGAGTCGCGCCAGGAGGCGGTCGCCCGGTTGGTTGAGATGGCCGAGAGAGCGGGGGCCAATGCCGTCATAGGGCTGAGGTTCGACTGCAGCGAGATCACCCAGTCGCTGAGTGAAGTCGCGGCCTACGGAACGGCGGTCAGGCTGGCCCACCAGGAGACCCCGACCGATCAGATCGATGACGACTCGATGTCGGACACCGCCGAACACGACTTCTCCGCGGCCTGGCCGGAGCAGTCCGACACCAGGCCACGGGCCGTCCCGGAATAGGTCCGAAAAGGGAAAGTGCTGGCCAGTGGCACTCGACGTCAGCGACACCGTGGCCGTTGCCCGGCACTTAGTTGGATCAGGCGTCGTACGGACGGGGCCTATGCGGCCGGGGCGCTGGAGCAGTAACAATGAGACATGAGCGCTAAGGACAAGCCGGCGAGTGGCCCCGAGGACGAGACCCGACGCAAGTTCCGCGAGGCCCTGGCGGCCAAGCAGGGGCGCAAGGGCGAGGACCACATCGACAACGAGCCGGGCAACGTCCACGCCCATGGGCCGGTGGAGAGCAAGCGCACCTTCCGCCGAAAGACTGGTTGACCTGGTCCACGCGAGGCAACGGCTAGCTACGCGAGGCACCCTCTTTAGCGGGTGCCTTGGCGGCCGTGGGGGTGTCTGACCCTGCGGGCGCTGGTTTGACCCGGATACCGAGGGGCGTCACCTCGAACTGCACGTAGGAGAGGTCCTTGACCACCGCGTCGGCGATGAGGTCCTCCGGCCGGGTGGTCGTGATGACCGCCAGAGTGGCGCAGCCGGCGGCACGGGCGGATTGCAAGCCGGCAGGCGCGTCCTCGACCACCAGGCACTGGCCCGGGTCGACGCCCAACCGGCGGGCTGCTTCGAGATAGGGATCCGGCGAAGGCTTGCCGTGGACGACATCATCCGCGGTGACCAGCACCGACGGTGGCGTCAGCTGGGCCGCGGTGAGCCGCGCTTGGGCGAGCGGCACGGTACACGAGGTGGCGATGGCATTCTTGGCCCCTCGCAGCGCGGCCAGGGCTTCCATGGCACCAGGGAGGACCACGATGTCGTCGATTTCGGCGATCTCCAACTCGTTGATCCGAGCGATGGCCGCCTCGTGCCGATCAGCCTCGAGGACCGCGCGTACCACGCTCGCCGACGGCACGCCGTGCCAGCCGGTCTGGACGTCGGCAGGCAGTCCATGCTCGACGGCCCACACGTTCCAGGCGCGAAGCACCGCAGCAGTTGAGTCGATCAAGGTGCCATCCATATCGAACAGCACCGCATCGAACACCCGATCCACCAGCCGACCCAGCACCACCGGTTGACCTTATATCGAACGGTAGAAATGACCTTGATGAGTGAGCGCTCACTCACTAGTATCGACTGGTGCCTCGAGCTACTCCACTGCCACCCGATGAGCGGCGGGCCGCGCTCATTGCGGCGACTGAACCGTTGCTCGAGCAGTTCGGGCGTGAGGTGAGCACCCGCCAGATCGCCGATGCTGCCGGAGTCGCCGAGGGCACGATCTTCCGCGTCTTCGCTACCAAAGAGGCCTTGATCGACGCCGTGCTCGATGAGGTCTTCGACATCTCACGGACATGCGACGAGCTGGCCACCATCGACTGCTCACTCGATCTGGAGGCCCGCATGATGGCGGCAGTGGCGGTGCTGCAAGGGCGCCTTCGCCGGGTGTTCGCGCTCTTCCACGCGCTCCGGTTACACCGCCGACCGCCCGAAGACCATGACGATTTCCGCCGCCGTCAGCAGGCTGACAACGAGCAACTCAACGCTGCCCTCGCTGCGCTACTCAAGCCGGACAGCGACCGCCTGCGACTCGACCCGAGCGCCGCAGCCAGCGCGCTACGGACGATCACCTTCTCCCTTACTCACCCGATCCTGAGCGAGCCGAGGCTCAGCGACCCGGAACGCATCGTTGACCTGGTGCTACACGGCATCGCCATTCCCCGACCCGAGAAGCAGGCGCCATGCTGATCCGGATCCTTCGGACCTTCCTTGCTCCGTACCGGCGGCCGCTTGTCGCAGTCTTGATCTTGAGCCTGGTGGGCACGATGGCATCGCTCTACCTTCCCAGCCTCAATGCCGCGATCATCGACGAGGGAATCGCCAAGGGCGATACGGGCTTCATCTGGCGGACCGGCGGCATGATGCTCTCCGTCAGCCTGATCCAGATTGTGTGCTCCATCGCCGGGGTCTACCTCGGCGCCAAGGTTGCGATGAGCTTCGGGCGCGACGTCCGCGGGGCGATCTTTCAGCGGGTGCTGGCGTTCTCGTCCCGGGAGCTCAATCGGTTCGGCGCGCCGTCATTGATCACCCGCAACACCAACGACGTGCAGCAGGTCCAGATGCTCGTGCTGATGTCCGCCACCATGTTCATCGCCGCCCCGATCACCATGATCGGTGGCGTCTTGATGGCGCTGCGGGAAGACGTCGGTCTGTCCTGGCTGGTCGCCGTGGCGGTGCCCTTGCTGGGTATCTCCGTCGGCCTCGTGGTGCTGCGGATGCGGCCGCTGTTCCGGCTGATGCAGACGCGGATCGATGTGGTCAACCGGGTTCTGCGGGAACAGATCACCGGGATCCGGGTGGTCCGGGCCTTCGTACGCGAACCGTACGAGACGCAACGCTTCGCTCGGGCGAGCGGCGACGTGACCGAGACCGCGACGGCGGTGGGCCGGCTGATGGCTTCCATCTTCCCCATCGTGATGTTCATCCTGAACGCCTCCAGCGTGGCGGTGCTGTGGTTCGGCGCTCGGCGGGTGGACAGCGGTGCGATGCAGATCGGGTCGATGACCGCCTTCCTCACCTATCTGGTGCAGATCTTGATGTCGGTGATGATGGCGACCTTCCTGCTCATGCTGGCCCCTCGGGCCGCCGTCTGCGCGGAGCGGATCGGCGAGGTACTGGAGACGGAGTCGACCGTCGTCCTGCCGGAGAATCCGGTGACCGCTCTTGACGAGTCCTCGGTAGTCCGCTTCCGCGACGCGGAATTCACCTATCCGGGAGCCGATGTGCCTGTGCTCTCCGACATCACGTTCACCGCGGAGCCGGGCCAGACCACCGCCATCATCGGATCGACGGGTGCCGGCAAGTCGACGCTGATCTCGCTGATTCCGCGACTGTTCGACGTGACCGGTGGCTCGGTGCAGGTCGACGGCGTCGAAGTACGGAACATGGATGCCGACCTGCTCTGGAGCCGAATAGGGCTGGTTCCGCAAAAGGCGTTCCTGTTCTCAGGGACGGTCGCCAGCAACTTGCGTTACGGGAACCCGGATGCGAGCGACGAGGAGTTGTGGCATGCCCTTCGCGTGGCCCAGGCGGATGACTTCGTCCTCCAGATGTCCGGACAGCTCGAGGCACCGATCTCTCAAGGCGGGACCAACTTGTCGGGCGGTCAGCGGCAACGGCTCGCTATCGCTCGAGCCTTGGTCAAGGAGCCGGAGATCTACGTCTTCGACGACTCCTTCTCCGCGCTGGACGTGGCCACCGACGCGCGGCTGCGGGCCGCGTTGAAGCATCAGACCCGAGGGTCCGCGGTGATCATTGTCGGCCAGCGGGTCGCGACCATCGCCGATGCCGACAAGATCGTGGTTCTGGAGGACGGCAAGATCGTCGGCTCTGGAACCCACGATGAGCTGCTGCACAGCTGTTCGACGTACGTGGAGATCGTCGACTCGCAGCTCAGCGCCGAGGAGGCAGCGTGAGCACCAATGGACAGGACGGGCGCCGACCGGCTCAGCCCCCCTCTGGGTTGCCCAGCCCTAACGGCTCACGGCCCGCCGCCGAAGAGCGGAAGGCGCCTGAGCGACCGAAGTATGCCCCCACCGGTGGCGGACCACGGATGTTCGGCGGCCCTCGACCAGTGGAGAAGTCGATCAACTTCGGCCCGTCGATGCGGCGGCTGCTCGGGCATCTGGCGCCGGAGCGAATGATCTTGCTGGGCGCCATCCTGCTGGCCGTCACCGGCATCGTGATGAGCGTGCTCGGCCCGAAGATCTTGGGGCTGGCCACCGACGTGATCTTCACGGGCGTCATCGGCGCAACCCTGCCCGCCGGCGCCACCAAGCAGCAGGTGGTGGAGTCCCTTCGGGCACAGGGCAACAACACCTTCGCCGACATGGTCGATCGGCTGAACATCATCCCCGGGCAAGGGATCGACTTCTCGCTGCTCGGCGACTATCTGATGCTGGCGCTCGGTCTCTATCTGGTGTCCAGCCTCTTCTTGTGGTGGCAGGGGTACCTGTTGAACGGTGCGGTGCAGCGTTCGATCCACACCTTGCGCAACAGCGTCGAGGCGAAGATCAATCGACTGCCGCTGAGCTACTTCGACAAGCAGACTCGGGGAGAACTGCTCAGCAGGGTCACCAACGACATCGACAACATCTCACAGGCGCTCCAGCAGACGCTGAGCCAGCTCCTCACCTCGCTGCTGACGGTAATCGGAGTGACGGTGATGATGTTCGTCATCTCGCCGACGCTGGCCTTGATCGCCCTCGTGACGATTCCGGTCGCCGTCCTGGTGACCAGCGTGATCGGCAAGCGATCCCAGAAGCTGTTCGTTTCTCAGTGGAAGGCGACCGGCGAGCTCAACGGTCACGTCGAAGAGGCATTCACCGGTCAGTCCCTGGTGAAGGTCTACGGAAGGTCGCACGAGGTCGAGGACGTCTTCGCCGAGCGCAATGCTTCGGTGTACCGCGCCAGCTTCGGCGCGCAGTTCGTCTCCGGACTCATCATGCCGACGATGTTCTTCATCGGAAACCTCAACTACGTGTTGATCGCCGTGGTCGGAGGCTTACGCGTGGCCAGCGGCACCATGAACCTGGGCGACGTCCAGGCCTTCATCCAGTACTCCCGGATGTTCACCCAGCCACTGACTCAGGTCGCCTCGATGGCGAACCTGCTGCAGTCCGGTGTCGCCTCCGCGGAGCGGGTGTTCGAGGTACTGGACGAGGAGGAAGAGTCCCCCGAAGCCACCGGCGCCCTGACCCCAACCCACGGTCGGGTCGAGTTCGACCACGTGTCCTTCTCGTACGAGGTGCTGACATCCAAGAGGGGCGACGACCCCCTTGAACCCCCCGAGATGCCGCTTACATCCAAGGGGGACGACCCCCTTGAACCCCCGGAGATGCTCGGAGGGCCGTTGATCTCCGACTTGTCGCTGGTCGCCGAGCCCGGGCAGACGGTCGCCATTGTGGGACCGACGGGTGCCGGCAAGACCACGCTGGTGAACCTGATCATGAGGTTCTACGAGCTTGACGGCGGCCGGATCACGCTCGACGGCACGGACATCGCCTCGGTGCCTCGGGCGCAACTGCGGTCCCAGATCGGCATGGTGCTGCAGGACGCCTGGCTGTTCCACGGCACGATCCGGGAGAACATCGCCTACGGGCGCCCCGGAGCAAGCGAGCAAGAGATTCACGCGGCCGCGGAGGCCACCTACGTCGATCGTTTCGTGCACTCCCTACCCGAAGGCTACGACACGGTGATCGACGAGGAGGGCAGCAACATCAGCGCCGGCGAAAAGCAGCTGATCACCATCGCCCGCGCCTTCCTCGCCGACCCGGCATTGTTGATCTTGGACGAGGCGACCAGCTCGGTGGACACCAGGACCGAGGTGCTGGTGCAGCGGGCGATGTCGGCGCTGCGATCCGATCGGACCAGCTTCGTCATCGCCCACCGGCTCTCGACTATCCGGGACGCCGACGTGATCTTGGTGATGGAAGACGGTCAGATCGTCGAGCAAGGTACGCACCACGAGCTGCTGGAGGCTCGAGGCCATTACTTCGACCTCTACAACTCTCAGTTCGCCGGCGCGATAGAAGAGTTCACGACCGTTTGATCCGGCTGATTGTCCGGAACGTCAGGTTGATCCGTGGCCCCACCGGCCTGGCGGTCCTGGGTACCGCGTGGGCGTACTCCTCCTGTGACTCATCACGCATGATCAACAAGTCACCCTCGCCCAGCTCGTACGTCCAGCGCTGTTTTGTCCCTCGGTGGCGGATGACGAAGCTGCGTCGCGCGCCGAAATTCACTGAGGCGATGGTCGGCCGCCGTCCGAGCTCCGGCTCGTTGTCGCTGTGCCAGCCCATCGAGTCGGAGCCGTCGCGGTACAGATTGGCGAGGCAGGAGTTGAACCCGATCCCGAACTCAGCGATCAGACGATCCCGAATGGCCGAGACCGTCAGCGGCCAGGGAGCAGGCCCGTGCGTGATCCCGGAGTAGGTGTAGCTACCTTCACCCATCCAGGCCGTCAACCGAGGCGTGGGCATCGTCCGGCCGAACATGGTGATCTCGCGCTGCTCCCAGGCGATCTCCGTGTGGAGCAACGCGAAGGCTTCCTCTGCGTCGGGCCACCAGCCGGGGTGATAGATGATGCATGGTGGCATTCTCGGGGCAGGAACCGAGGCCGTCACGGTTCACAGGCGAGCGACGAGGTTGTCCAGCGCCAAGTGATCCACGCCCATCCCGGGAAAGCCCGCCAGGGTGCTCATCGGCATGCTGCCGACCACCGTGACGAACTCTGGGTCCTTCACCAACGGCGTTTCCGGGTGTTCGCTCTCCAGCAGTGCACGGCCCTTCTCGTCAGCCAGCCACTCTTGCAGGGTGGAGTCCTTGGTGAGTGGCAGTGCGAGCCGAGGTGCGTCGAGGGTGATTGTCTGCGTCTGGGTGAGGTCGCGTGAAGACGAGCCGACGGCGATCTCGAAGTTACCGGCTTCCACGGCCCAGCTGCCATGCAATACCGACCAGAAGGCGAACGACCGCTCATCCAGCTGAAACCTGACCTGCCGACTCTCGCCCGGCTCCAACGCAACCTTGGCGAAGGCTTTCAGTTCGCGAACGGGCCGGGCTACGGAGCTCTCGACGTCGCGGACGTAAGCCTGGACGACCTCGGCACCAGCGACCTGACCTGCATTGGCCACCGAGACCGCGACGCTGACCGCAAGATCGCCGTTTTCTACCGATCCGTTCACCACGACGTACAGATTGGAGATCTCAAAGGTCGTATACGAAAGCCCGAAGCCGAATGGGTAGCTCACAACCTGATCAAGCCGGTCGTACGCGCGGTAGCCGATGAAGATGCCCTCCCCGTAGCGGACGATCTGGGAGTCACCGGGGAAGTTCAGGTAGGACGGGTTGTCCTCCAGCCGAACGGGGATGGTTTCGGCGAGCTTGCCCGAGGGGTTGGCGATGCCCAACAGCAGATCGGCCACAGCTCCGCCCGCGGCCTGGCCGGACAGCCAGCACTCCAAGATCGCGGACACCTTGTCCTGCCAGGTCGAGAGGCGTACGGCGGACCCGTTCGCCAGCACCACGATCAACCGGTTGTGCACCTCGGCCAGTGCCTCGACCAGCCGAACCTGGTTAGCCGGCAACTCCATCTGCGTACGGTCGAAGCCCTCCGATTCGTCCGCGGCCGGCAAGCCGAGGAAGACCAGTACATGATCAGCACCGCGGGCCAGCTCGACCGCCTCCCGAGCCAGCTCATCGTCACCCTGGGTGGTGCCCACGCCGAACCCGGCCGCGAAATCGACCTGCACCTCGTTGCCGACGCCCGCCCGCAGTTCGTCGAGCGGCACGTCGAGCTGGGTCGGATTCACCTGCGAGCTGCCCGCTCCCTGGTAGCGCGGTGTCCGGGCGAATTCACCGATCACCGCCAGGCGGCTACCCGAGGCCGGCCGCAGCGGCAGCACGCCGCCGTCGTTCTTCAGCAGCACCGCCGACTCGTGCGCCGCCCGGCGCGCCAACCCGTGATGGTCATCGGTCGAGAAGGAGCCGCCCTTCGCCAGCGCCGGCTGGGAGCGCTCGGCCAGCCGAAGCACCCGCCTCACCGACTCGTCCAGCACCGACTCCTTCAACTCGCCATTGCGGACTGCCGCCACCACTGCGGCGTCACTGACGCCGAGGTTGGGCGGCATCTCCACATCCAGGCCACCACGAACTGCCGCAACTCGATCATGGACCGCGCCCCAGTCGGAGACCACCAAGCCGTCGAAGCCCCACTCATCACGCAGCACCTCGGTCAGCAGCCAGTGGTGCTCCGAGCAGTAAATCCCGTTCAGCTTGTTGTAGGCGCACATCACCGTCCAGGGCTGCGCATTCTTCACCACCCGCTCGAACGCGGGGAGGTAGATCTCGCGCAGCGTGCGCTCGTCGACCTCGGCACTGACCCGCAGCCGGTCGTCCTCCTGGTTGTTCGCCGCATAGTGCTTGACGGAGGTGCCGATGTCCTGGCTCTGAACGCCATGCACCATGGCGGTGGCCAGCTCACCGGCGAGCCAGGGGTCCTCCGAGATGTACTCGAAGTTCCTCCCGCAGAGCGGCGAACGCTTCATGTTGATGCCGGGACCGAGGACGACGGAGACGCCGATGGCCGCTGCCTCCCGGCCGAGGGCCTCCCCGACCCTGCGGAAAAGATCGGCATTCCAGGACGAGCCGAGGGCTGACGCCGTCGGGAAGCACGTTGCCGGCACGCTGGTCGAAAGGCCCAGATGGTCGGCCTCGCGAGGCTGGGCGCGC
>DATFOP010000458.1:0-2450 GCA_035265505.1 Propionibacteriaceae bacterium
CGACGATGAGCTGTTGTTCGCCGGGCACGGCTCCGAGAGGCGAGAACTCGAGAGCACCTTGGTGGTCGACTCGACCGCGGCGTACGTGCTGTTCGATCTGCACATTCCATTGAGCTGGGTGTGGCGCAAGTTCTCCCGGAAGAACCTAACTCCGAGCACGCTTGACGACGGGAGCATGACTACGCACCATCGTTAGGCTGCGTTGCCGAGGTCTAGCTGGCCTCGACTGGCTCCCGCGCCTCGGCTAACGTCTCCCAGCCTTGCCACAGAACCACCGGGAGCATCGCCAGTGCGCCCACTGCGTCGGCCCACCACCAACCGAACAGGGCGAAAGCGCCTACTCCGACGAGCAGCGCCAGCGATAGGTACGAGCAGACCCATGTTTCCTTCGAATCCGCCACCAGCGCGCGGCTGCCCATCTCGCGGCCAGTACGGTGCTTGGCGTACGCCAGGACCGGCATGACTGCCAGGGACAGCACGGACAACACGATGCCGGCCGGGGAAGTCAGGGGTTCCTCCCGCTGGATCAGCGCGGAGGTGGCGTCGTAGGTGATGTAGGCGGCGAGCAGGAAGAAGGTGGCCGCGACCACGTACAGCGCGCGCTTTTCCGCCTCGCTTTCCTCGGTGACCGGAGCGTGTGGCCCTGCTTTGCGGAGCCGCCACAGCAGTCCAACCGCGCTGATTACTTCAATGGCGGAGTCGACGCCGAACCCGATGAGCGCGACGCTGCCGGCTATGATCCCCGCCGTTATGGCCACGGCTGCTTCGATGACGTTCCAGCCGACTGTGAGGTACTCCAGCCATAGGGCGCGGTGGTGAAGTGCCACCCGCCGCTCATTCGCGAGGATGCCCATGGGGTCCCCAGGCTAACTGCCGACTTGTCAGCGTCTCAGCAGGCTCTAGCCAGTGTTGAGTCAAGGCACATGTGAGACACCTGATGTCTAGGCTCTTGTGAGACACGTGCTGTCGGTCGTGGGGTGGGGCACCTGACTCCGCTATGGGTTGGCCATGGCGAGATCGGATGCTTCGATGAGATTGCTCGACGCTGCGTTGGTGGCGGCTATCAGCCACCAGGCTGAGGTGTTTGGCCAAGATTTCAAAGGCTGGTGTGCGGCGAACAACATCTCGCGCAGCACTGCCTATCGGCACAAGAAACGCATCGAGGAGTTGGGCCGGTGGGAGCCGTTGTCGACCCGGCCTAAGTCCCGGCCTGATCATCAGACCCCGCCGCAGGTGGAGGCCGAGATTGTGCAGCTGCGGCAGGAGCTTGAAGAACAGCCCGGCCAAGACTGCGGCGCTGACAATGTCGGCTACTACCTGCAGCAGATCGCGGTGCTGGAGGACTGGGCCGAACGCGGCTGGCGGGTGCCGTCGCGGGCCACCATCCACAAGATTATGAAGCGGCACGGGCTGGTCCGGCCGGAGCCGCAGAAGCGGCCTAAGTCCTCCTACCGCCGCTTCGCCTACGCTCGGCCGCGGGACTGCTACCAAATCGACGCCACCGAGGTCAGGCTGGCCGGCGGGGCGAAGGCGGTGGTCTTCGAGGTCCTCGATGACTGCACCCGGCTGCTGGTGGCCACGCTGGCCTGGGAGGTGGAGAACGCCGCCGGCGCTATCGCCGCGATCACCCGCGCGTTCGACCGGTTCGGGGTGCCGGCGCTGGTACTGGCCGATAACGGCTCGGCGTTCACCTGCCGCACCCGTAGTACCGGCACCTCCCGTTTCACCCGGATGGTGACCGCCGCCGGCGCCCGGCTGATCCACTCCAGCCCCTACCACCCGCAGACCTGCGGCAAGGTCGAGCGGCACCACCGCACCTTCAAAGCCTGGCTGCACGCCCAGCCGGTGCCGCCGGCCAACCTGGCCGAGCTACAAGCGGTATGTGACAGCTACCAGGCCTGGTACAACACCGGCCGCCGGCACAGCGCCTGGAACAAACCACCACAACAGGCCTGGGACGACGCACCCGCCCTCGGCGGGCCAGGCCAGCTCCCCGTGCAGCGCGACGCCCAAATCAAGGTCCTCACCGTCTTCAGCAACGGCGACATCCGACTCAGCAGTCCAACCGTGGTCTCGGTCGGCCGAGCCCACGCCGGCACTCAAGTCACCGTGCTCCTCGACGGCGACCACGTCACCATCTACAGCCCCAGAGGCGACGCTCTCGGTCATCTCCACATCGACTGGAAACAAACCCGACAACAACTCCGCCCAGCCGCCTAGTGTGTCCCACAACTACCTAGACACCCGTGTCCCATAACTACGTAGACAGCACACTGGCTATAGCCCGCTGAGACGCTGACAAGTCGGTGGTTGAGAGGTGGCATGAGGTGGCGTAGAGGCTTAAAGCACTGGGAGGAGGCGGGTGAGCTCCAGTGGGGTCACCTGCCGGCGGTACTCCTCGAACTCAGCCCGTTTGTTCCGAAGGAAGAAATCAAACACGTGCTCGCCGA
>DATFOP010000459.1:0-2160 GCA_035265505.1 Propionibacteriaceae bacterium
GGCCTCCGCGGCCGAGCGAACGACCGCCGCATACAGCCGGGGCGACTCCGCGCTCCAGGGCTCGACCTTCCCGACCGAGAACGGGGCGACGGCCTCCGGTGCAGCGAAGCTATGGACGACCGATAGCTCGGGAATCTCGATAGTGACCGGAAAGGCGGCAGCTACCGCCGTCAACTCAGGCTCGATTAACCCGGTGCCGTCACGCCGCCACGAGGTCCGCAACCAGACGTCCTCGATCGCTCCGACGGGGCGCGCCAGCAGGGTGACACTGCGGAAAATCCCCGGCAGCCACCACTGATCTTGATCTTCGAGGTAGCTGCCGGACGACCACTGCGAGACCCGGACCATGATCACGTTTCGACCAGCCCGGACAATCCCGGTGACGTCGAACTCCCGGACTAGTCGGCTGCCCTTGCCAACGCCGATCTCCACACCGTTCAGCCAGACCCGGTAGATCGACTCCACGCCGTCGAAGCGGAGCAGCACCCGCTCGACGGCCCAGTCCGGGACCTCAAAGGCGCGGCGATAGTCGCCGGTCGGATTCTCGTCCGGCACGTACGGGGGGTCGACCGGAAAGGGATACCGCACATTCGTGTATATCGGCCGCCCATACGGGTACTCGCAAGCTCCTCGTGCAGTGTCACCGCCGCACAGCACCCAATGCGACGGCACAGGCAGCACATCCCAGTCCGAGTCGTCGAAGTCGGGTTGCGCCGGGTCGTCGGCCAAGCCACCGCAGGACGGCGCCCAGCGGAAACGCCAGTCGCCGTTGAGTTCCAGCTGGGGAGCGTCCGATCGCAGCCATGATCGGGGAGCGCTCCGCCGCCCAGAGCCGGGACCGAAGTCTTCGAGATAGCCGGCCACGGCGCACGAGCCTAATACCCACCATGGCGGGAAGCGTCGAACCCCTTGCGGCCCGGCTCAGCCTGCGAAGTCGCGCGCCATGTCGCCACATGGGTAACATGCCGTACTTGGCTGGCGAAGGACGTCACGCCGCATGAAGTGTCGGCTGACGTGTGGCCGGCAATGAAAGGTCACGCATCGTGGGTTCGGTCATCAAGAAGCGCCGCAAGCGGATGGCGAAGAAGAAGCACCGCAAGCTGCTCAAGCGCACTCGCATTCAGCGCCGTCGCGCCGGCAAATAGGCCGCTTCGAAGAACCCAATGCCACGGGTGGTGCTGGTCACTGGGGTCTCGCGAGATCTCGCGGCTCGGTTCGCCCGCACGCTGGCTGCGGATGATCAGTACACCGTGGTCGGAGTCGATCTGACGCCACCACGGCATGATTTGGGCAACGTCACCTTCCTCCGCGCCGACATTCGCAATCCCCTGATCGGCAAGGTCATCACCAGCCGAGAGGTCGACACTGTGGTGCATCTCGCCATGGTGGCCACCCCCTTGGGCGCCGGCAGTCGGTCGTCGATGAAGGAGATCAATGTCATCGGCACCATGCAACTGCTCGCTGCCTGCCAGAAAACCGAGACGTTGCGCAAACTGGTGGTTCAGAGCTCAGTCTCGGTCTACGGCGCCTCGCCGCGGGATCCCGCCAAGTTCACCGAGGACATGTCGCCTCGGGTCCAGCCAAGGACCGGCTTCGGGAAGGACTCGGTCGAGATCGAGACCTACGTACGCGGACTGGCCCGACGCCGTCCCGACGTCGTGGTCAGCACGCTCCGGCTGGCGAACCTGATGGGAGCCGGCGTGGACAGTCAGATCACCCGCTACCTGCGGTTGCCGGTGGTGCCGCGGGTGATGGGCTTCGACGCCCGGCTTCAGTTCTTGCACCCCAGTGATGCTGTGGACGCCCTGGTGGTGGTGACTGCCCAGGACCTGCCGGGCACGTTCAACGTGGCAGCCGACGACATGGTGACGTTGTCGCAGGCGCTGCGGATGATGGGAAGACCGACTATCGGCGTCCCTCAGCCGCTGGCCCCTCTCGTGGCCACAATGGGCCGCCAGGCCAGGCTGCTCGACTTTTCCACCGACCAGATCAACGCGTTGACGTACGGTCGTGGCATGGACACCAGCCGGTTCCGGACGGCCACTGGCTTGGTTCCCGCGTACACCAGCAAGCAGGCGCTGACCGAATTCGTCGCGGCAACGACACCGGGCGTGCTGAGCCGGGATCGGGTAGACACCCTGCTCGATCACCTGAGCCGGG
>DATFOP010000460.1:0-3752 GCA_035265505.1 Propionibacteriaceae bacterium
CACCCTCGTCGCCCAGCACCTGCTGAAGACCGTCGCCGCCGCCCGACTGATGGGCGCTGACTGTATCATTAGCGGCATCCGCCCGCAGATAGCCCAGACGATCGTCCAACTGGGGGTGGATCTCAACGAGGTGACCACGAAAGCTTCCTTGGCGGCAGCTTTCCGCCTGGCCCTGCAGCAGAGTGGCCAGAACGTTACTGAGACCCCCCAGGATGCCGCGAGGAGATAGCACGGTGGAGCGGATCCCGATCCTCAAGATGGGCGACCTCCTTTTGGTGACAATACAGGTCGACATGCACGACCGCCTGGCGATCGCCCTCCAAGATGACCTGATGAACCGTATCGCCAGCACGTCTGCGCGGGGAGTGCTGATCGACATCTCGGCCCTCGAGATCGTGGATTCGTTTATCGGGCGGATGATCGGCAATATCGCCGCGATGTCGCGGGTGCTCGACGCGGAGACCGTAGTGGTCGGGATGCGGCCCGCAGTGGCGATCACGCTGGTAGAGTTGGGCTTATCCCTGAGCGGTGTCCGCACTGCGTTGAACGTCGAGAAAGGCATGAACCTGCTGCAGGCGTCGCTGCCGCTACCGGCTGAAGAGAGCGCCGATGGTCATAACGAAGAATGACACTGTGCCCGTCCGCTCTTCAGAAGACATCGTTCGGGTGCGGCAAGCTGTGCGCACTTGGGCCATCGACCTGGGTTTCGGCCTGGTCGACCAGACCAAATTGGTTACGGCGGCGAGCGAGTTGGCGCGCAATACGGTAAACCACGGCGGAGGTGGCACGGTGCGGATGGAAGCCCTCAACAACGCAGCCCACCGGGGCCTGCAGCTCACCTTCGAGGATCACGGCGCCGGTATTGCCGACATTGAGTTGGCGCTGCGGGACGGCTATACGACCGGCAGCGGCTTGGGTTTGGGTTTGGGTGGCGCCAGGCGGCTGGCGAACGAGTTCGAGATCGAATCCCGCCCGGGAGAGGGGACACGAGTACGGATCGTCCGGTGGACGTGAGCGACCTGTTCACTCCCGTAGAAGTTAGAGCAGTGTTGGCCCTGCCGGTAACCGAGATCAGCCAAGTGGCAAAGACACGGCGCGCGGCCACGGCGCTGGCCGGCCGGCTCGCCTTTGATGAAGCTGGCACCAGCAAAGTCGCCCTCATAGTCACCGAAGCGGCAACCAACCTGGTCAAGCACGCTACAGAGGGCGAAATACTACTGTACGCGCTGCAAACCGGCCAGATCCGCGGCATCCAAGTGCTGGCGCTAGACAAAGGGCCGGGGATCGCCAACGCCGCCCAAGCGATGCGCGACGGATATTCCACTACGGGTAGCCTGGGCACCGGTCTGGGCGCAATAGAGCGCCTCGCCACCTCGTTCGACATCTACTCTTTGCCGGGTGCGGGCACGGCGTTGCTGGCCCGTCTGTGGTCGAACCCCTTGTCTGCCACCCTACCACCCCGCCTGGCGGTGGGCGCGCTGTCGTTGCCCAAACCCGGCGAAGACGTCTGTGGCGACCGGTGGGCAGTGGCCTGGTTCCCCGAGAGGACCCTGATGCTCGTGGCCGACGGCCTAGGGCACGGTCCGGGCGCCGCCGAAGCTGCCTTAGAAGCCGTACGTACCTTTCACGAACACACCGCTCTGACACCAGCGGCGATCGTCGAGGCGATCCACGCCGCCCTGGGAAGCACGCGGGGGGCGGCGGTCGCGGTGACCGAGGTTGCTCCGTCGCATGAGGCGGTACGCTTCGCGGGCGTAGGAAACATCAGCGGCGTCGTTCTTTCAAGCGAGGGTAGCCGCCACATGGTCTCGCATAACGGCACCGCCGGACACTCGGCACGCAAGATTCAGGAGTTCGCCTATCCCTGGTCTTCGGACGCGCTCCTGATTCTATATTCGGACGGGTTGGTCACCCACCTCCACCCCGAGCGCTACCCCGGCTTGCTCAAGCGCCATCCCGACGTCATCGCCGCCACTCTCTACCGAGATAACGCTCGGGGCCGCGACGATGTCACAATCCTGGTGGCCCGAGAATCCCAGAGCGGGGAAACTGGATGATGTTACCTATTCTCACAGTCGCGATCCGCGCTGAGGACGATGTAGTGACCGCGCGTCAGCGAGCCCGGCAGACCGCGAGACTGCTGGGTTTCGACCGGCAGGACCAGACACGCGTCGCCACCGCCGTCTCGGAGATCACCCGCAACGCCTTCGCCTACGCGGAAGGAGGCCAGGTCGAGTTTCTCGTCGACGAGAAGACCACTCCGCCGCTTTTCCTGACGCGCATCACCGATGACGGGCCGGGGATCGAGAACGTGCGGCAGGTTCTTGCGGGGCAGTATCGTTCCTCTACGGGTATGGGGATGGGCATCATCGGCGCCAAGCGGCTAATGGATCTTTTTCAGATCGAGTCCTCCCCCGCGCGCGGGACAACGGTCCTGATGGGGAAGTACGTCCAGAGGAGCATCGCGACGTTCACTCCGGCCAGCCTCGCTGCGATCTCCAACGAGCTGGCGCAGTTGGCGCCACGGCCACCCTCAGGGGAACTTCAGCAGCAGAACCAGGAACTCCTGCGCACCCTGGACGAGCTGCACATGCGGCAGGAGGAACTGACCCGTCTGAACGCCGAGCTTGAAGACACCAACCGCGGCGTGGTGGCGCTCTACGCCGAGCTGGACGAGAAGGCGGAGCAACTGCAGCGCGCCAACGAGTTGAAGACCCGCTTCCTCTCGAGCATGGGGCACGAGTTCCGCACCCCGGTCAACTCCATCTTGGCGCTTTCCCGGCTCCTGCTCGAACGTACCGATGGGGAGTTGACTCAGGAACAGGAGAAGCAGGTCACCTTCATCCGGCAGGCTGCCCAGGATCTCTCCAACCTAGTCAACGACCTGCTGGATCTGGCGAAAGTCGAGGCGGGCAAGATCGCCGTTCGGCCAGAGGAGTTCGAGGTGGCCGATCTCTTCGCTACGCTGCGTGGGCTCTTCCGGCCACTGGCTATCCCAGAGGTAACCCTCATTTTCGACGAGCCTGACGGCATCCCGCCGCTCTACACCGACGAGGGCAAGATTTCCCAGGTCTTGCGTAATTTCATCTCCAATGCCCTCAAGTTTACGGAGCGCGGGCAGGTGCGCGTCTCGGCAACCTTGGATGCTGCTCGGCAGATGGTTGTCTTCACCGTCGCCGACACCGGCATCGGCATCCTCCCAGAGGATCAGAACCGAGTCTTTGAGGAGTTCGTGCAAGCGGAGCACCCGATACAGCAGCGTACCAAAGGTACGGGGCTGGGACTTCCGCTGGCCAGAAGGCTGGCGGAACTACTTGGTGGCAGCGTGAACGTGCAGAGTGCGCCGGGTCGTGGATCTGTCTTTTCCGCCATGGTCCCACTCGTCTATAGCGGGCCGGCCCAGGTACCGGCTGAGATTGAACGTGTCCGGCCGCCAACGCCCGTTCCCGTTGCGGGTGGCGGAAATGCGACCAAAATTTTGATCGTCGACGATGACAAAGCGGCGCGCTACGTGTTCAGAAGGTTCCTGGCGGAAACATCCTTCACGATCATCGAAGCCGACAACGGATCAGAGGGGCTGCGCAGGGCGCGCGAGGTCCGACCGCAGGTTATCTTTCTCGACCTAATGATGCCGGAGATGAGTGGCTTCGAGGCCCTGGAGCGGTTGAAGGCTGACCCGGTTACCTGGGACATCCCTGTCATCATCATCACCTCGAAGCACCTGAAAGATAGGGAACGTCTGTCCCTCGACG
>DATFOP010000461.1:0-3396 GCA_035265505.1 Propionibacteriaceae bacterium
GCGACGAAGTAGAGCCCGGTCAGGAAGAGCAGCCCCGCGAAGATCAACCAGGGAAGAATCTGTTTGACCGAGGCGGCGGGTACGGACACCCCAGGCTCGAGCGGCATGGCCACGCTGCGTGGCTCCGACATCTGTCCTCCCCGAGATTCTGCGATCCGTTCAGCGGAACTCGGCGGAGACCGGAGGCCCGAGCTGGCGACCCATGGCAAGGTCGCGCCGGACTTCCCACGCCTCCAGCTCTCCGCAAGTCCGCTCACGATATCGCCCGGTTCTTCCGGGCGGCAAGGCGTCCGCGTGTCGATCGGTATGGTCGCGACCATGACTATCGCTGGAGCTGGCGGGCCGATGCGTCGACTCGTCACGCATCCCTCTGCGATTCTGCTCGCGGTGCAGCTGATCGGCGTGCTGATCTACCCCTTCATCGAGACGGGAGCGGTCGGCAGAGGCTTGTTCGAGGCCCTCGGCGCCGCTGTACTCGTTCTCGCCATCTGGACCGTCCGCTCGTCACCCGGTCCGACCTGGATCTTGGTGGCCCTGGCCATTGTGGCCTCGATTCTCTCCATCGCCGATGCTGTGAGCACCAACGCTGTCCTCCAGCTGATCTCCGCGGCCAGCCACGCGCTGTTCTACTTCTGGGCGGCCGGCAGCCTGATGGCCTATATGCTCGCCGACCGCCAGGTGACCACTGACGAGCTCTACGCCGTGGGTGCGACGTTCACTTTGGTCGCGTGGGCGTTCGCCTACCTGTTCGTGATCGTGCAGATTGCCCAGCCGGGCTGCTTCACCGCCGCCGTCGACGCCGACCAACCTCGGAGCTGGATGGAGCTGCTCTTCTTGAGCTTCACGAACTTGTCGAGCACCGGCTTATCCGACGTGGTGCCGATCACCCCTCACGCCCGGTCGGTCGTGATGATGGAGCAGCTTGCCGGGCTGGCCTATGTGGCTTTGTTCGTGTCCCGCCTGGTCGGCCTGACAATCTCGCGGCAGATGACGACCACCCACAACGGGCACTGACCGTGGCACAGCGACTCCTCGTGGTCGCGCACGGACCGACCGCCGGTGCGCGGGAGGTCATCTTCGGCGATTCTGGCTACCTGGTGGACGCAGCGGCGATCTATCCGGTCACGGCTCGAGTCGCCTGGTGGCGTCACGGCCCAGAGCCTGCATCCGCTGAGACTGCCGCCCGACTCGGTGGTCCAGGGGAGGCCATGCCACGGTTGGGCACGTGCGACTTCGGGTCGTGGACTGGACGGTCGCTGGCGGATGTCGGAGCAGAGGATCCGGAGGCCGTTGGGCTCTGGCTGACCAACGCGCACGCGAAGCCGCACGGGGGCGAGAGCTTGTCGGAGCTGATTTCCCGAGTGGGTGCCGCCGTCGATGAAACCGTTTGGCCGGATGGGCAGAGCATCGTGGTGGTCTGCCCCTTGGTCGCCCAAGCCCTGGTCGTCCATGCCCTTGAAGGTCCCTCGGAGATGATCTTTCGGATCGACGTATCTCCGCTGGCTCGAGTGAAGCTCTCGAGAAGCAGGGACTCGTGGCGGCTGAGATTCGATCGGGCAGTCGATCTCTAGCGGGCAGCGTCTTCCGCGCAGCCGCGCTCTAGTTCGTCGGCGGTGATCACCACCGCTGCGGCGGTCCAAGCGAGTGGGGCGACAGATGCCGGTTGACCGTTGGCCAGCACCTTCTCGGGCAGTGAGCCTGCGGCGGTTCGGTGCTGGTCGAGCCAACGTAGCCAGTTCACCGCTTCTCGGCGCGACGCCTGGCAGGCTGAAGCCATCGCGTAGGTGGCCACCGTAGGGGTCCAACTGATGCCGTCACGCCGCCAGGACCCGCCCGGAGCCAGCCCGCCCGCGGGTCTGCGCATGAAGGACGGAGATCGCCGCCAGGCGTCCAGCGCGGCCCGGTCCCTGGTACCGGCAAACGGGCTCACCATGAATGTCACGCCCAAATCGACGCTTCGGGCGGGACCGCCTACGTGGCGGGGGAAGCCGTCGGCCGCAAACGCGGCCAACACCGTCTGCTCGAAGCGGTCGCCCACCAACCTGAGGACGGCCTGCCGGGGATCGCCAGCCACGCCGTACAGTCGCTCGGCGCTCCGTAGACCGGCCAGCAGAACCGAGCAGGTGGCCAGCGTGACCCACCGCTCGGGGGTCTCCCAGTAGTCGGCCGAGGGGGGCGGCAGGGACCTTCCGTCGCCGATCGCGACCAAAATGGCGTCGACCGATCCATCGAGTAGGGAGCCGAAGTCGGCGACGAGCTGCCGGCGATCACCATCCGAAGGCAGCTGAGAGGCCACCTGGTCCAACGCCCAGGCCGTCCAGCCGGACCCGTCCAGCTGCACGCCGCGATCGTCTGGTGGTCCTGAGCCGTCCGGACGATAGCGGGCCTGGAACCCAGCCGACGCCGGCTGCGCGGCCGACAGGAAGTTCAAGATGCGTCGGGCGTCCGCGATGTGCCCGGTGCGCGCCAAGGCACTGGCGGCGAACGCACTGTCGCGTGGCCACACGTAACGCCAGGCAGGCGCCCAACCGGCGACGGGAACGCCGTACGGCAGGCTGAGAGTCTCGAGGTCCCGCAGCGCGTCCTGCACCATGGTCGATCCGCCCAGTTCGGGGACCTCGGGAATCCTGCCGGCAGCCAGCCAACTCCCCTGTAAGGCAGTCTGCGGCGCCGATCCGGCATGGGCAATCCCGGCTGGCCCCGCCGGGTGCATTCCCGACCTAGGCAGCGAGATGGCCGGGACTGAGGTGTCCAACGCCGGGTGGCTCTGTGCCCAAAACCGCGGCGCGAGGTAGCAGCCGATCAGCAGGATCAGAGCTAGCATGCCCGCGCTGCCGCGCCGGCGGGCCTCAACCGTCACGGTTGGTCGCTTCCTACGTCGGTTCGCCGACCGCTATCGTCGAGCGCCCGGAAGGCGGCGACGGCACCGATCACCGTGATGGCGGGGGGAGCGAGTCCCGCGCTGACGGTCCGTTCCGCGATGTCGGCCACGCTCCCGAGCACCGTTCGCTGGGTGGGCATCCCAGCGTCGGCGACGGTTGCGGCGGGAGTGCCAGCCGCCATGCCGTGCTTGATCAACTCAGCTGCGATTGCGGGCAGCGTGGCCACGCCCATCATGATCACCAGCGTTGTATTTACCCGCGCCAGAGCCGCCCAATCCAGCGTGGAGCCGGAGTGCCCGGGCGGCACGTGCCCGGAGATCACCGTGAAGCCCTGCGTCAACTGGCGGTGAGTTAGGGGGATTCCGGCCAGCGCGGGAGCCGCCGTGGCCGAGGTGACTCCAGGGATCACCGTGACGGCGATCCCCTCCCGAGCGCAGGCCTGCCACTCCTCGCCGCCGCGGCCGAAGACGAAGCTGTCACCGCCCTTCAGTCGGACCACCGTACGGCCGGCCTG
>DATFOP010000462.1:0-6858 GCA_035265505.1 Propionibacteriaceae bacterium
CAGCTCCAGCGCGCCGGACAACGTATCGTCAGCTACCAGATCTGCGACTGGATCACGCCGCTACCGGCGGACACCCTGCTGGCCCGCGGCATGATGGGCGACGGCCACATCGACTTTCCCACTTTCACACGATCCGTTGCCGCCGCGGGCTATCGCGGCGACATCGAGGTCGAGATCTTCAACGCCGATCTCTGGGCGGCACCACCGGCCACGGTCGTGGAGACGATGGCGGACCGCTACCTCCAGCTGGTACAGCCGTACCTCGGCTAAAAGGAAGGACCGATGACGATGGTGTGGACGCTTTCAGGATTTATCGACGAGATCTCCAAGGACTTCACCGAACAGTGCAAGGTGGCGTCCGACCTTGGCATGCACTATGTCGAGGTCCGCAGCGCGTGGGGAATCAACATCCTCGACCTCGATTCCGACCAGATGGCGACTGTGCGCGAAACTCTGGCTGAGTACGGACTGCGCGCTTCCAGCATCGGCTCTCCGATCGGCAAGATCTTCATCGACGACGATTTCCCTCCTCACTTAGAGCGGATGCGGCACGCCGTTGAGGTCGCCCACGCCCTCGAGGCGCCGTACATCCGGATCTTCTCCTTCTTCATCCCCGCCGGCACTGACCCGGATAGCCGTCGCGACAAGGTACTGACCCGGATGACCGCCTTGGCTGAGGTGGCCGCTGGCTCGAACGTCACCTTGGTGCACGAGAACGAGAAGGAGATCTACGGCGACATTCCCCGCCGCTGCCTGGACATCGTCACCTCGGTTTCAGTGCCCCAGCTGCAGCTGGCCTGGGACCCGGCCAACTTCGTCCAGGTTGGCGTGCGGCCGTTTACCGACGGGTACGCCATGTTGCGCCCCCATGTCCGCTACATCCAGGTGAAGGACGCGCTCCTAGCGGACGGCAGCGTTGTGGTCGCCGGCGCCGGCGACGGTGAAGTGGTCGAAACGGTTCGCGCCCTGCGCGCCGACGGTTTCGACGGCTTCTTCTCCCTGGAACCCCACCTGGGGGACACGAGTTCGGCGGGTGCCTACTCCGGCCCGGAACTCTTCACGCAGGCCTGGAAGGCTTTCACCGATCTGCTCACCAGCGAAGGGATTGAGTACGCATGAGCACACCGACCGGTCAGGCCACCAAGCGCGCCCGCATCGCCCTCGTGGGCGTGGGCGTGATCGGCAGGCACCATGCCCGCGTCATCAGCGAATTGGGCGACCGGGTGGAGCTGGTCGCCGTGGTTGACGTCGTGTCCGAGAGGGCCGAGACGCTCGCTGCCGAGCGGGGCGGCAAGGCCTTCACATCGCTCAGCGACGCTCTAGCCGCGGCCGACATCGACATCGTCGTGGCCTGCACGCCGACCGGACGACACGGCGAGGTGGCGATCGAAGCCCTCGAAGCCGGCAAACACGTGATCATCGAGAAGCCGGCCGAGACGACCGTGGCGAAGACCGATCAGATCATCGAGGCGCAGCGCAAGGCCGGCACACTGGTGGCGGTGATCTCCCAGCACCGGTTCGACCAGTCAACCGAGATTGCGCTGGGCGCCATTGCACGGGGTGAGTTGGGACGACTCACGACAGGCATAGCCTCGATCGACTGGTGGCGCGGCCAGAGCTATTACGACTCAGGCGACTGGCGCGGCACCTGGGAGCTCGACGGTGGCGGCGCCCTGATGAACCAGGGTGTGCACACTGTCGACCTGCTGATGGCGACGATGGGCCGTCCGGTGGAGGTGTTCGCCTACACCGGGACGCTCGCCCACGAAAGAATCGAGGTCGAGGACGCCGCCGTGGCGGTGGTGCGGTTCGAGAACGGGGCACTTGGCGTGCTGCACGCCACGACCGCTGCCTACCCGGGACTCAGCGCTCGGCTGCAGGTCCACGGCGATCAAGGCTCGGTCGTGATCGACGACGACCTCCTCACCTTTATCCATGCCACGCCCAAGGACAGTGCGGCCGAAGAGAAGCTGATGGGGTCGAAAAAGGATTCGCTCAACCAGGTCGACGCCTACCGCGGGACCGAGCAGTCCCGCCCGACCGCCGGCAGCGACCCCGGCGGCCTATCCACAGTCCCCCACCGCCGCCAATACGAGAACTTCCTGGCTGCGTTGGCCGGCGAGGAGCCGCTCCGGGTCGATCTGGAGACCAACCGCGACTCGATCGCGGTGATCACCGGCGCGTACGAGTCCGCCCGGACCGGGAAGCCCGTGGCCCTGTAGATACGGAGTCGTCTGTCAGATGACCACCAGCCCAGCTGAGACCGCCGAGTGGGCGGGGCCAACACGCTTCTTTCCGCCGCCTCAGCCGCGAGTGCAGGCCGATGGCAGCAAGCGCTACGAGGGCGTGACGTACGCCGGTGTCTCGGGCTACCGGCCGTTGCTGCTTGACCTCTGGGTGCCCGCGTCGACGAGCCCGCCTCCGCTGGTGGTGTGGATTCACGGCGGCGCCTGGATGTTCGGTGATCGGCGCTACCTCCCGGAGACCATGCGGCCGAATCAGCTCTTTGACGAGCTGATCGCCGCCGGTCTCGCCGTCGCCACCATCGACTATCGGCATGCTTTGGAGGCGAAGTTTCCGGCTCAGCTGCACGACGCGAAAGCCGCGATCCGGTATCTGCAAGCACATGCCGACGTCCTCGGGATCGACACGAGCCGGGTTGGGGTTTGGGGTGAGTCTGCAGGCGGGCACCTTGCTGCCCTCGTAGCCCTGACCGGGCAGCGGCCGGATCTTGAGGGCACCGTTAGCGTCGTGGGACCATCCAGCGCGGTCGACGTTGCCGTGGACTGGTACGGCGTCGCCGACCTCACGGCCCAGTCGCAGCACAGCGCATCCCGAGCGGCCGGCGCGGACCTACCAGCCGAGCTGCTCGTGCCACCCGAGGACCAACTCGTCGGCGGACAAGACCAAGACGCGCGAGTGGCCGCCAGCCCGGTCAGTTATGTGACCCCGGAGGCACCGCCGTTCCTGCTCATCCACGGCGCGGCTGACGCAGTGGTGCCCTACGGCCAGAGCGAGTTGCTGGAAGCTGCCCTGACCAGGGCCGGTGTGCCCGTTCGGCTGGTCCGCATCGAGGGTGCTGACCACATCTTCGAGGGACACGACGACATCGACGCCGTCGTCCGCATGTCTGTCGATTATCTCGCCGCCGCGCTGGGCGGGGCTAGCTCGTCGGAAGTACATCGTGGTTAGACGTCCACCGATGTCAGTGGAGGATTAACCGCGATCTTGACAGGCATTACCGTGATCGTGACGCCAGGGAGGCCGCGATGAGTACGACCGAGGTCCGCAGCACCGACGCGAGTGTGACGGTCCGAGCTGCCCCGTGAACGGCTATCAGGTGATCGTCAGCGGCGGCGCCCCGGGCGAGCGCTAAGCCGGAGGATATCGATCGGACCGCCCTTTCCTCTGGCTCGTGCTCCGATGAGGCACTCCCGTCTGCTGAAGGGACCAGCCCCGGTCCTGCTCGTGGTCGTCGGCGCGGCCGTTGCGGGTGCACTCCGCGGTGGCTTCAAGGATCTCTCCGTCTACCTGTATGGCGGCCGGGCGGTGCTCGACAGCCTGCCGGTCTACGAGTCTGGCGACCCGGGGACCGGGCTGCACTTCACCTACCCGCCGTTCGCGGCGGTCGTGATGGTGCCGCTGGCGCTGCTGCCGACCTGGCTCGCGGCCGCACTGTGGACCGGGGCCTCGGTGGCCGCGCTTGCGGCGGTCGTCGTGCTGGTAAGACGCGAGCTCGACCGGCCCGCGCCGGGTTGGCTGGTGGCGCTCCTGACCGCCGGAGCGCTCGCCCTGGAGCCGGTCTGGCAGAACCTTGCGTTCGGGCAGGCCAACCTGATCTTGATGTTGGCGGTGATGGTCGACCTGTTCCGGCCGGAACGGCGCTGGTCCGGCGTGCTCGTGGGCATCGCGGCGGGTCTGAAGCTGACCCCGCTCGTGTTCGTCGTGCTGCTGGTGCTGGTCGGGCGTCGTGCGGCTGCGGGCCGGGCGGCCCTGGCCTTCGCTGGCACCGTCGCGGTGGGGTTCGTGGTGATGCCGGGCTCGGCGGCGGCGTACTGGGCCGACAACCTTGTCGACGCGCGCCGGATCGGTCCCCCGGCGTTGGCCCACAACCAGTCCGTGTACGGCGCGCTCACCCGGCTGCTTGACGGCCCGCCGCCGACTTGGGCGTGGCTCGCCGTCGCCGGGCCCCTCTCACTCGCGGTCCTGGTGGTCGGCGCCGGCTGGTGGCGCCACGGCGACCGGGTGCTCGGCACCTGCTTGGGAGCGATGGCCATGCTGCTCGCCTCGCCGATCTCGTGGTCGCACCATTGGGTGTGGGCGGTGCCGGTGGCGCTGGCGCTGTGGGAGCGGAACCGGTGGGCCGGCGTCGCGTGGACCGCAGTGTTCGTGGCCCGCCCGGTCGTGTGGCCGCCCTACAGTTCGGGCCGCGAATACGGGTGGAGTCCGCCGGAGCACCTGGTCGGGAACGCTTACCTCCTCGCCGCCCTTGCCTTCTCCGTCTGGGCAGCCGTCACCCTCCGTCGAGTCGACTCATCTGCACGGCTGGTGTCGTCGCGCTGATTAGAGCAGGTGTGAGGTGTCGTTCAACAGTCGCACGGAGGCTTCCCCTCCGGTGTAGCTGATCCGCGAGAAGCATGCGGACGAGAGCTCCATGTGGAACAGTGCTGCTGGTGGTGCCCCGAGCGCATGCGCGACCAATGCCTTCATCGGCGTTATGTGCGTCACCGCAACAACCGATGCGCCGGCGTAACCGGACGCGAAGCGCTCGGCCGCGGTTCCCATGCGGTCGACCACTGCTGCGATTGACTCCGAGCTGCCCGTGGGTGCGGCCCACGCCGACTGTCTCCACCGCCGAAGATCTTCGGGGTAGCGGTCCTGGACCTCGTCGAAAGTCATTTCTTCCCACACGCCAAAGTCCATCTCCCGCAGATCGTGGTCGACGACGATGGATACCCCCAGCGCTGCGGCGACAATCTGAGCTGTTTCCTGACAGCGGGTCATCGGTGAGGTCAAGACCTCTGTGAATGCGTGCCCACGCAGCAGGGCCGAGCCGGCGGCCCGCCGCGCCTGGTCCCGGCCGGCAGCTGACAGAGGCGGATCTGCGCTGCCGGCACCGGAAAATCGGCGCTCCGGCGACAGCCGTGTGTCACCGTGTCGGAGGAGCACCACATCTGCGGTCTGCAGCCCTTGACGCGCGGATGACCAGCCGCGTGCGGCCAGCTCAGCCATCACAACCCCTGGTCGGTGTCGATGAGCAAGGTGTGGTCCATCCAGCTGACCATATTCGGCGTGCGCCGCTCAACGGGGTGATGGGGAGGCGGACGCCGGCGGCATCGTGTGCTGCGGTCCGTACGCAGTCAGGAAGCGGTCCCGGAACGCGTCCATGGGCCAGACCGGAGCGTCCGAACTCGGCAGCATCCCCGGTTGCCAACCCCACGACGCGACCCTCGTCATGACATCAGGATCGTGCGCAATGATCGTGATCGGTACGTCCCGACTCGCGCCAGGCCCACTGACAACCGCGGCCGGCTGGTGGTCGCCGACCGCAACGACCACGAGGTTGTCGTCGGCGAAGGTTTCCACGAACGAGATGAGGGTGCTCATCGAGTACTGGATCGACTGGCTGTAGGCGGCCTTGGTCTTGTCCGGATCACCCAGCAGCTCGTCGGGCGACTGTCCCTGTGCGGGCATGTCGGCGAAGACGGAGCCGTCTCCTACAGCATCCCAGTCGACCATTCGCGGTAGCGGCGCCCACGGGCCGTGTGAAGACACGAGGTCAATCTCCGCCATCACCGGTGAGCGGTGTCGCTGCGCGAGCTCGTTGCGTTGGAGTGCGGCCAGCGTGTACTGGTCGGGCATCGAGGCGTAGCTGAAGCTCGGGCCCGAGTAGCCGACGTTTCGCTGGTCGTAGATCGTGTCGTAGTCGTAGAACGAGGCGCCCTCCGGCCAGTCCTCGGTGTTCGCGGGGGCAGCAGCGACGGTCCGCCAACCGGCTCGCTTGAAGGCCGCGCTCAGCGTGAGGCGGTCACTCTGGAGAAGCTGGTTGTAGCGCTGCTGAGTGTCGATCCACAGTCCGGACTGGAGTGTGCCGTGGGCTAGCCAGCTGATCCCTGCGAACGTCGGCGAGGTGAGGAACGCGCTGCGGGAAGAGAAGCCCGCCGCTCGCAACGAGTCCGTACCGCGGGTGAGGACCCCGTTCACATCGGGCGAGATGGCCGGGTCCTCGATCGCCACGCGGCCGTAGCTCTCGACGAACACGATCAGCACGTCCTTCCCCCGTAAGCCGGTCAGTAGCTCGCCCCCTGACGCAGTGGCAAAGGCGTCATCCGCAGTGAGGGCGGTATCGATTTCTTGCCGGGTGAATGCGGCGGCGCCAGTGGAGGCAACGGGTGCGCCGGCCACCTGTACTCCGAGGGCGGCGCAGAGGAGCCAGATGACCGCGAGCGTGCACACCGTCCAGGCTGAGGAAGCGCGATGCTGGCTGGTGAACCTCGTCAGCCGCAGGGCGGACCAGGTGAGCAGCAGGAGCACGGCCACGAGGAGGAGGACCGCGGCGGCGACTGCCGCGACGGTTCGGTAGGGGCCGGCTGAGTCACGGAGAAATCCAACCGCCGACTTCAGATAGCTCATATCCGTGAGCGGGTTGAACGGTTGACCGAGCACGGAGAAGAAGCCCATGTCAACCAACTTGAGGATCGCTACCAGGCCGAGAATGAGACCGACGACCGTCGCCATCACTCGTCGCGACGCTCCCGGCAGGACAAGACCGAGGGCCACCAGAATGAGGATCTCGACCGGGAGCCGGAGAAAGGCGCCGAGTGTGAAACGGCCGAGCTGATCCGGGAAGATCAGCGA
>DATFOP010000463.1:0-3428 GCA_035265505.1 Propionibacteriaceae bacterium
GTCCGGCAGTCGATGAATGCCGAGTTGCAGGGAACCCAGTCCGTTCGCAGAATCGTCCTGCGTTTCAATTCCTCCGCCGAAACGGTGTTGTCGAGCATTGGCCTTTCCTTTCCGGCTGTCGTCCGCCCGCCTCGTGTCAGTAGATGTTGGCGCTGATCTGCGCGTTGTCCCCGCGTTTGCCGTTGATCTGGGCCCGCAACGCGATCTCGTCGTACACGCGCACCTCTTTTACGATGCGGCCCTCCTGGATGAGGAATTGTGAAGATCCGAGCACTTCGATGACCTCGTTCGTCAGCGGACCGAAGTGCGGGGCGCCGTCGTATCGCCCGACGAATTTCCACGTGATCGCGATCCGCAGGCCGGCGTAGCGAGTGGCGAAGTTGGTCGCGATGTCACGGATCTCGAACTGCCCAGCCGGAAATGGTGCCAGGAAGTTGAGCAGCGAACGCTGATAACCGTCCGGGCGGATTACCGTCCGGTCGCCGATGGTGTGCAGTACCAGGTCGCGGATCATGAAGTTGTGGACCTGAGCCAGATTGCGCTGGTTCCAGACCAGATCGATGAAATCCAGCACCATCTCGCATTCAGGCCGGTAGTCGTCCGGGCGTGGGCCACTGTCCCCGCACGTCAACACATCAGCGGGTGCCGGTTGGGTGAGTGAGCCCTGGAAGCCCTGGAAGGTCAGGGCTCGGCCTTCGGCCTCGGGGTCGCCGCCGGTCTGCAGGACCGTGGCCAGCCGATCGCGGATCACCCACTCCTCCACCATCCGACCCTGGCGGTAGAGGCAGTTGGCGATCGTGCGGCTGCGGACATCGCGAATCTGCCCGTCCTCGATGAGGGAGTCGGCTGACAAGACCAGGTGGGAGCTCAGAAAGGCCTCCCTGCCGCGACGCTCCCAGACCACGTCCTCTGCCTGACCCACCCGGGAAGGAGTCGCGGCGATCCGCATCAGGCTCCCCTGGATGACACCGTCACGGCTGGTGGTCGTCCCCAGCGCACCGTGGACGATCGAATTCGGTTCATAGTTCTGCTCGATGAAGGAGACGTCTCGGCCGACCCAGATCAGGTCAGTCACTTCCCGGATGAAGTCGTCGGGGTCCCGGTACGGTGCGTACGCCACCTTGTCGAGCTGGCCGTCGTCAGGTTGGCTGTTGTTCTCCGCTTGCCTGTCGTCGACCACGACGTCAGTGTATGCGTATGCACGATCCGCTGACAAGCAGCGGTCAATGCGACCGGATCATGCCCGGCGCCTCACCGGGGCCGGGCCTAACGTGCTTCGAGGCCGAAATCGCGTCGGATACACGACGTGGCGGAAGGCGGTGTCACTGCGCCCTTCGACCCGCTCGACAAGCAGCTGAGCGGCCTCACGCGACATCTTGTCCAAATCGAAGGCAATGGTGCTGAGCTTGACCAGAGCCCAGTCGGCGGTGGGCAGGTCGTCGAAGCCGACAATGGAGACATCGCCGGGCACTGTGATATTGAGCTCAGCAGCGGCGTTGAGCGCCCCGAGGGCCACGACGTCGTTGCCACAGATGATCACGGTCGGCCGTGAGTTTCCGGACAACAGCTTCGCGGTGCCGTCATATCCGGTTTCGAAGTCGAAGGGGCCATGCAAGGCGCGGTCGGGCTGGATGGTAATCCCCGCCGCGCCCAGTTGATCGCGAATGCAGGTCTCCCGATTCAGCCCAGTACTGGTGTTCCGAGGTCCGAAAATCCCCGCCACCTCATGATGACCGAGCGCCACCAGCTCCGTCACCATCTCTTCAACGCCAGGCAGCGGATCAACAGTCACCGAGTCTGCCTCCACCGCCGAAGACGTTCGGTTGAAGTAGACGAAAGGAATGGATCGGTCTCGGAGCCGGACAGGGAGGATCGAATCCGTGGTCGTCGTCGTCAGCAATACCCCGTCCAGGCCGTTGGCCACGATCCGATCAGCGATAGGACCTGCCTCGGAGGATTCGGTCATCAGGACGAGTTGATAGCCCACCTCGTCCAGCGCGTGGTGCATCGGAGCCATGACGTGCTGGTAGAACTGGTTCTCCAGATCGGTGAGCAGCAGGCCGAGCCGGCCCGATCGACCCATGGACAAGGCGCGGCCCGTGGCGCTCGGCACATAACCAAGGGCTGCCGCAGCTTCGCGTACCCGTCGCTTCGTCTGCTCCGACACCTTTGTGCTGTCGCGCAAGGCCCGGGACACCGTCGGTTGGGAAACCCCGGCGAGCCGAGCCACCTCGTGGCTGGTGACCATCCAACGCCTCCTTGTGGCCACCCACGGGGCTGCTGCACGGTGCGCTCAGCATAGCAACGGTGGGCGGCTCCGCTTGACGAACATAGCAGAGTAGCTTTGGATTAGAGCATACGTATGTCTGCCCGCGCACACCATGAAGGAGCTGCGCCATGGCCTTGGAACTGAAGAGCGCACGTCCGGCGTCTGCTGACGAGAACGCCCGACAACAGGTGCGACGTACCGTCGCAGAGATGGTTGCCGAGATCCGTACTCGCGGTGAAGCGGCGGTCCGCTCGTACTCGCGAGACTTCGACCGCTGGGAACCGGCCTCCTTCCGGCTGAGCGACGAAGAGATCGATCGGCTCGTTCGATCGCTACCACGGCAAGTCATCGACGACATCGACTTCGTGCAGAATCAGGTGCGGAACTTCGCCTCGGTGCAGCGAGAGTCAATGCTCGACGTCGAGGTGGAAACGCTGCCCGGCGTATTCCTCGGTCACCGTCATGTTCCTGTCGGTGCAGTCGGCGCCTACATCCCCGGCGGGCGCTACCCGCTCACCGCATCCGCCCACATGACCATTGTCACCGCCAAGGTTGCCGGTGTGCCCAGAGTGGTGGGCTGCACACCGCCAATCCACGGCGAGATACCGGCTGCCACGGTGGCCGCCATGAGCATGGCGGGCGCGGATGAGATCTACCTCCTCGGTGGCGTGCAGGCAGTGGCCTCGATGGCGCTCGGCACCGAGTTCCTGGACCGGGTCGACCTCATCGCCGGTCCCGGCAACGCCTATGTGGCAGAGGCCAAGCGGCACCTGTACGGCGAAGTCGGCATCGACCTGTTCGCCGGGCCCACCGAGATCTTGATCATCGCCGACGAAGCGGCAGACGAATTCTTGATCGCCGTCGACCTGCTGTCGCAAGCCGAGCACGGCCCGGACTCACCGGCGGTGTTGATCACCACCAGTGAGGAGCAGGCCCGCCGGGTGGCTCAGTTGGTCGACGAGATCCTGCCGGGGCTGCCGACCCGCGACTTCGCGGGCCCCGCCTGGCGCGACCATGGACGAATCCTGGTGTGCGACTCCCTGGACGAGGCGTATGCGGCTGGGGACGCGCTGGCGTTCGAGCACGTCCAGGTCTTCACCCGCCGGCCCCGGGAGGCTTTGGACAAGATGCGGAATTTCGGCGCGCTCTTCTTGGGCGA
>DATFOP010000464.1:0-2892 GCA_035265505.1 Propionibacteriaceae bacterium
CCGAGGAGTTCTCCGCCGACCCGTATCCGCTCGACGTCAGCCAGCTTCATCGCTACGCCGTGGATTGGCAGCCGGGAGGAGTCGACTTCTTCGTCGACGGCGTTCGCACGATGTCGTCTGCGCAGGCTCCGAATTACCCCATGGAGCTGATCATCGGTGTGTTCGACTTCCCCGACAGGGCTGACCCGGCCGAGGGGATGCCACCGGTACCGGAGCTCGTCGTCAGTCGTGTGCGGGGCAGCCGGTCGTAGCGCCGATCGCACTGATCGCTTGCCGGAGTCGGCACAGTCTCAGGCCCGGGTCCAGTCGATGGCAACGCCAAGATACTTCTCGGGCTCACGTGCCAGTCCGGCGAAAGCCTCCCCGGCCTGCGCTGGGACGATGGTATGGCTGATCAGCGGCTCGACATCGAGCCGGTTATGTTGCATGAGCGCGAGAATGACCCGACGGTTCGCCGCTTCGGTCCAGGGGTCGTTCGGCGTGCCCACGACCGGAGCCGTCGAGACATGCGCGCCGACAATGGTGAGCCCCTTCAGGTGTGCGGCATCGTACGGGCTGAACCCCTCCACCTGCCCGCGCGTGCTGCCGAGGAGCACCACCCGACCCCCACGGCGGGTCATCGCCAACGCTGGAACGAAGGCTCGCGGAGATCCGGTCGCCTCGATGATGACGTCGGCGCCCCCTCGCTCGAGCGACTCCATCACGGACTGGGTCGTCTCGGCAGCTGGGTCGAGCACGAGGTCCATCCCGAACCGCTCCGCAGCATCGCGGCGCTCGGGAATGAGCTCGAGCCCGATCAGCGGAAGCGCTCCGTTCAGCTGCGCCAGTCGCCCTGCGAGGAGACCCACCAGACCGATGCCGACCACCACCACCGACTCCCCGAGCCCGATGCCGGCCCTACGGACACCGTTCAGGGCGATACAACCCAGCTGGCTCAGTGCCGCCTCCCGGTCGCTGACGCCATCGGGGATGGAAGCAAACCGGGCCAGCCGCTCCGGTCGGCCCTCGATGGCATGGGCGGCGTGGCTGATCGGTCCGGCAATGCGATCGCCAGGAGTGAATCGCCCGACCCCCTCCCCGACGGCGAGCACCTCGCCGGCGAATGAGTAGCCGGGATGATACGGAGTCACCCCTTCCGGCGGCCGTTGGGTGGTCTTTCCGAGGTAATTGGCAATTTCCGTCCCCGCGCTGATGATCGTGACGTGAGCAGCAACCAGAATTGCACCCGCAGGCGGCCGGTCAGGGACCTCGTGCGGCTCGACCACTAGTTCGCCGATGCGGGGGGAGGTCAGGTGAAGGGATTGCAAAGGACGTTCCTCCCTCGAATGAGGCACTGATCGGGATTTACGACGCGATGGACCTCCTGACCGGGAGAGGCTGAGCCAGGGTCATGCCACCACCGCATCGACGGCGGCGCTGCCGAAGATGGTGTCGGCAACCATGGCGGCTACGCCGCTGATGCCGGCGCGGTCACCGAGGACGGTCGGCCTGATCACCAGATCTGCCGTGGCTAGCGGCTGGCTGCGATGCAAGACCGTGTCGCGGACGCCCCGTAAGAAACGTTCATGGGCATGGGCAATGTCTCCGCCGATGACGAGCACGTCCGGATTCAGCAAGCTCACGGCCGTGGACAGCACATCGCCGAGTGCACGTCCTGCGGCAGTGACGATCCGTACCGCGTCGGGGTCCCCCCGCCGTACGAGATCGACAACATCACGTGTCGTGACCGGCGTGTGACCAAGCCGCCTCAGATCTCGGACCATAGCCCGGCCACTGGCGATCGCTGCCAGGCAACCCGGTTCCCCGCAACTGCTGCAGGTTTCTTCTACGCCGGGAATCTTCGCATGACCGATATCACCTTCGGCCGAGCCAGACCCGCGCAGCAACTCACCATCGACGATCATCGAAGCGCCGATTCCAGTGCCGATCTTGACGAAGAGCACCAGGTGCGCCGTGGGATAGATCCGCCGTTGCTCGCCCAGACCGAGCAGGTTGGCGTCGTTGTCGACCACCGCAGGCACCTTGTAATAGCGCGCCAGTTGATCACGGACGGGATAGTTGTCCCAGCCCGGCATGCTGATCGAACGCGCGATCCGTCCGGTATGCCAGTTCACGGGACCCGGTACTCCGAGGCCAACTCCTCGTAGTGAATCTGCCGGGCGACCGGATCGCTGCATAAGCGCATCGAGCTCCGCCGTGACGACCTCGAGAACGGCATCCGGCCCCTTGTCGATCGAGCTTTCGACGACACTGTCAGTGATCACGTCGCCAGCCGCCGTGCTGACGGCGAGATGACCATGGCTGGCGCCGAGGTCGGCGGCGAGCACAATGGTCGCCTCGTCGTTGACCCGGAGCCGGGTGGATGGTCGGCCGCGGCGCGGGTCCGCCACGCTGCCGTCCTTGGTGAGGTAGCCAGCAGCCAGCAGGGCGTCCACTCTATTGGTGAGTGTTGAGCGTGCGAGCCTGGTCGCTCGTTGCAGCTCGCTTCGGGTCGCAACCTTGCCGCTCCGGAACAGCTGCAACAGCTCACCGGCGCTGTTCGGTCCCGACGACACCGGCTGCCTCCTCGCCGCGACGAACCCGATGACGGCTCGTGTGGCAAGAGTACGGCCGTTACCGAAATTTGTCCTATGCGTGATCTATTTAAATCTTGCCATCAGTCTTAATTGAGGATTGGATGGCTGAAGTGCCCGGCCTGTGCCGGCACCACGCCCGGACCGAGTGTCTAGCGAGCTGCGGGCGTGCGTCAGCGAAGGAGAGGCAATTGCGCAGATCACGTTTGCTGGCCGGGTTGGCTCTGACTGCCATGCTGGCCGTCGCCGCTTGTGGCGGCGGCGGCGATGGGGGTGGGGAGGCCGGAACCCAGGGCGGCTCTGAAGAAGACAACCAGTT
>DATFOP010000465.1:0-14936 GCA_035265505.1 Propionibacteriaceae bacterium
ACGAGTCCGGCAACGACTTTGGCGTCTCGGCCGACGACTTGGCGCGGTGGCGGATTTCTCGAGGTGAGCGCTTCGGCGATTGCTCGGGCCACCGTACTTGGCTCCTGACCGGAGCGAGCGCCTCGCTCAGCCATGGCGTACGCGCGCTGAAGCTGTTTGGCGTAGCGTCCGAACGAGTGGGGATGGCGGCTTTGCAACTCCTCTCCATGCGCCCTGCCACGTTCCCAGATCGGCGTTGCGATGGTCCCGGGCTCGATGAGTAGCACTCGGATCCCGAACGGCGCGAGCTCGGCCCTTAGCGCTCCGGTCATGCCCACCAGGCCGTGCTTGGCCGCGTGATAGGCGCCCAGGATCGGCCCAGCGATCCGGCCGCCAATGGAGCCGATCATGACGATCCGGGCGTCGCCCGCATGCTCCGCCGACCGCCGCAGCGCGGGAAGCATGACTTGGGTGACCAGCAGCTGACCGGTGAGATTGATCTCGAGTTGCCGTCTGAAGTTATCGATCGGCAGATACTCCAGGGGGCCAGGAAGTGCTGCTCCGGCGTTGTTGACCAGACCGAACAAGGGGCCGCTCCCGCAAACTTCGGCACCTGCCGCCCGGACCGAGTCCTCGTCCAGCAGATCCATCAGCAGTGGCACTACGGAATCGCCGAACTGCTCCCGGAGCTCGTCAGCATCCTCCAGCCTTCGTACCGTCGCATAGACCGAGAAACCTTCCGCGATCAAGGCAGCGACGCTCGCCCGGCCGATCCCTGTCGAGGCACCGGTGACGACAACCGCTCGTCGGGATTCGACGTCGATCACAGCGCTCCGGCGGCGAAGGTGTCGCACGTATTCGGATCGCCACTGCGGAAGCCTTGGCTGAGCCACTTCTGCCGGTTGGCCGCGGAGCCGTGCGTCCAGCTCTCCGGTGAAACCTGGCCCTGCATCTTCTCTTGGATACGGTCATCGCCTACCGCCGCGGCGGCATCAACAGCTCGATTCAAGTCGTCGGCCGTGACCTCTTTGATCGGGCTCTCGGGATCCTCGGTCGCTTGCCGAAACCACACGCCGGCATAGCAGTCCGCTTGAAGTTCCAGGCGCACCTGAGGCGACTTCGGCCCCGTCCCCTGGCTGCCGCCTTGCACCTGGGCCATGGTGCCGACCAGATTCTGCACGTGGTGGCCGAATTCGTGCGCCAGCACGTATGCCTCGGCAGCGTCGCCGCCTTGCGCACCGAGCTCGCCCGTGAGCTGATCGAAGAAGCCAAGGTCCAAGTAGACCGACGTGTCGGCCGGGCAGTAGAACGGTCCTACCGCTGAGGATGCTGTGCCGCAGGCAGTGCTCACCTGACCTTCGAAGGTTTCGACCGTGATCACCCGATATCCCTGCAACGCCTCGTTCCAGTAGTCCTGAATGGAATTGGTGTAGGCGACGAAGCGGCAGTCACGATCGGTATTGATGTCGGAGCCGCGAGTGCACTGCGCGAACGGAGTCGGGCCGCCGCTTGAGCCAGGGTCCGCCTCCTGCGTACCGCCGATGATGTCACCCGGGTTGATGCCGAACAGCAGAGCCAGCACGGCGATGAGCAGGCCGGCGCCTCCTCCGATCGCGATCTTTCCGCGATTGCCGCCTCCTCCACCCATTTGCGATGGATCGAGATTGGCCTGCTCGTTGTACTTCACATTGCCTCCCGGGCAGCTGTGGTCTGCTCGACCACCGCCCAGGAGCATACAGAGCGACCGATTCGGGACCGAGGAGATTGGCCGGGGCGAGCAGATCGCTCCGTCCCGGGCGCCTGCTCGCCCTAACCGATGTCACCCGATGCCGCGACGATCGGCGCTGAGGCCCAATCGCGCGATGATCTCCTCGGCCTCTTCCTCTAGCGACTTGCTATCCAGCTCGACCACAATGCCGTTTTCATCGGCCTCGAGTGGCTGCAGTGTCTCGAGCTGGGAATCAAGTAGCGAGCCCGGCATGTAATGGTCACGTCGCGCGGCGAGACGCGCGGCAAGCAAGTCCCGACTTCCATGCAGATGGACAAACGCCACGCCCGGACCCCGGAGTCTGTCCCGATAGGCCTTCTTGAGAGCAGAACACGTCATGATGGCCGGTCGGCCAGCGGCCGCATGATCGTCGATCCACGCGGCGACCTTGTCCAGCCACGGCCAGCGGTCATCATCGGTCAGGGGCTGCCCACGGGCCATTTTCGCCACGTTCGCGGCTGGGTGCAGATCGTCACCCTCCCCTAGCTCCCAAGCCAGCCGCTTGGCCAGGGTGGCAGCCACCACCGACTTGCCGGTGCCAGCAACACCCATCACCACCAGCACAACCGGCGGGTCGTCGGATCTCACATCTGAGCCACGATTGGAACTCATGATCGGCTAACGAGCTGAGGGCACCGCCCGGCGACGGTCGCACGGCTGAAGCGGTATGAGCGATTGTCAGAGCACATGTTGCCTCACTTCATACCGCCGAGATCGCCGCCACGGCAAGGGGGATCGAGGGGATCGACAAGCATCCCGGCCAGGGCGCCCATCCCGAGTCTTGGCTACGGCCTGTCGGATGACCCGCGCCGGCGTTCAGTCGAACCGGAACCCCACGCCGTTTGACGGACTCCATCCGCGTGTGAAGGCGGGTAGCGTGACACCAAACGAGCCCGGTGGAGGCGGTGCGGGGCCGAGTGGGCCAGGTAGTGGAGGGGGACGGTGGCTCCGCCGGCGCCGGAGAATCCGACGCCGAGCTGTGGCACAGGCTGCGCTCTGCCGACGAGGACGCGTTCCGAGAATTGTTTCTGCGGCACAGCACTGCCGTGTACAACTTCTGTTTTCGCAGGACGGCCTCGTGGTCGGTCGCCGAGGATGCCACCCAGGCAACCTTTGCCTCACTGTGGCGCCGCGCCGCGGGAGGCGATATCGACTCACTGAAGCTGGAATCCGCCCGACCGGCACTGCTGACCATGGCGCGCAACGAGTGCAGCAACGCGAATCGGTCCCGGAACCGGCATCTTCAGCTGGTCGATCGGGTACGCACAGAAACCGGCGCCGCTGCCGACAACACCGCCGCCTGGGTGGAGGCGGAGTCCACCATGGCCGTTATTCGGCAAGCCATGGCGGTCTTGCCGGCGAACCAACGAGACGTCGTCGAACTTGTGGCGTGGTCCGGAATGTCCCTCGCCGATGCCGCTGCCGCACTGAAGATTTCGGTGGGAACGGTCAAGTCCCGCTTGTCACGGGCCAGAGCGCGGCTCGCCAGAACCGAGATCGCTGGCTTGACGGAAGGCACCGATGAAGCTTGAACTCCCGCCGGAGCGCCAGCTGCCGGGTCCGGAGCGGATGGTCGAGCGAATACTCACCGAGAGTCCCTCCTCAGCAGGTCGGCGACCAGCCGCTCGCACCTATTGGATGGGCGGTCTGGTTGCCGCCGCCCTAGCGATCACTGCTGCCGTGATCGGCTGGACGGTCCTGCTCCCCACTGAACGCTCTCAGGTCGGTGCCCCGCCGGAGAGCAGTGTCGCGGCGTCGAAAGGAGCTTCGGACCCCGGGACCCCCACCGTCAGCCCCTCGAGGCCAAGTGCCATCCCGACCTCCAGCCCTGCCACGACTGCGTCAGGCCCACGAGAGCGCCCAACTCAACGGCCACCCGCAACGCCGGTTCCGACGCGGCCCGCGACCTCCGCCACCAGACTGCAGAGCAGCACCGCCGCTCGTACGCCAGGCGCCTCCGAGACCGCGAGGGCACAACGGAGCGCCGAGCCGCCTCTGACCACGACCGTGCCGATCGGTGTCCGGGTCCAAGCGCCGTATCTGAACCTGACCGCCAGTGGCACCATGACCGGCGGAGACGTCTACGCGATCCTGGTTGAGACGTGTGTCCGTACTCTGCCGCCGAACACATCGACCGATCTGCCGCTCAGTCGCACTTCCTGGACGCTGTCAACGAGCGCGGGAACGGTCACGACTGATGCACCGATCACCGACCCCATCGAGCTCCCATCGACCTACCCGAGCCAAGGGCGCTACGGCATCGGGGATTGCGCCAGCGGATGGATTGCTTTCGGGGTCCCAAGTGATACCGCCGTGTTGGCCATCTCCTATAGCAATTCGCTTGGTGCGAACGTGACATGGAATCCGAACACCTGATTACGCGCCTCTGGCACAGTTGCGACTATGGACCTGGCGGTCACCGACAACCTGTACGAGGCGAAATACGAGGCGCACCTCAATGGAGAGCTCGCCGGCGTCCTCGAGTACGAGCTGACCTCGGACTTGATAATCCTCATCCACACCGAAGTTCTGCCCGGCCATCAAGACCAAGGAATAGGTGGGCAGCTGGCCAGATTCGCGTTGGACGATGCCCGCCGCCGTGGACTACGGGTGCGACCGGTGTGCACGTTCGTCCGCTCCTGGCTGGAGCGGCACACCGATTACAGCGATCTGGTCGGCTGACCCGGGTCACGGCTTGATCGATAAGTGGCGCGTTCGCGCTGGCCGGGCTCTCCTGATCAACGCAGCCAGTAGAACCGGAAGAAGCCGAAATCCTCGATCGGCAGGATGTCCACCTCACTGAACCCGGCGCGGGTCGCGTATTCGGTGAGAATGGAGCGCCGCATGACGGTCCCGGTGGCCGCAGACGGAGTCGAAGACAGCCCGTCAGGCAGACATATCAGCGTGCTGTAGCCGTACATGACCCGCTCCACCTCGTCGCCACGGGCGGTGAACGCGTCGGCAACCGCCTCGTCCATGATCACCACAACGCCCGCCGGTCGCACGGAATCACGCATGGCCGCCAGCACTTCCACAGGCTGCGGCATGTCGTGGATGCATTCGAAAGCGAACGCGGCGTCGAATGGGCCGTAGCCACGAAGCGCCTCGCCCTCAGCCAGGCTGAAGCTCACCCGATCAGCGACACCGGCGGCGACAGCATTCGCCCCAGCCGCGTCGATCGAGGGCGCGTCCACGTCGAACCCGGCCACCGTCGCTGACCGATAGGCCTTGGCCAGCGCGATCGTCGACCAGCCGGCGCCGCAGCCGACGTCAGCGATGCGAGCGCCATCGGTGCCGAGCACCGCATGGACCGGAGCCACCCCAGCCAGGGCCGGGCCCAGCTGGCGTTCGAACCATGGCCGGTTGAGGGCTGCCTGGGCGCTCCAGGCGGGATCGCCCAGCTCTGCCCAGCTCACCCCGCCCCCCGTGCGATAAGCGCTGGTCAGCCTGTCGAGTTGGGCGCCCACGGCAGCGCCGTACCGCGGAAGCGCGCCGAGGTAGGACAAACTATGCAGGTCGGTCAGCGCCTCTGCGGCACCAGCCGGCAGCGCGAATCGGCGGTCACTGCGAACGCCGGTGCCTTCGTCGACCACGGTGAGGTTGCCGTATACGGCTTGCATCTCCAGCCACTCAACGGCGTAACGCTTGTCGGTATGGGTGCGCCGCGCAAGCTCAGCTGGTGTGAGCGGACCTGCGGCCAGCTCCGTGAACCAGCCGAGCCGATCACCGAGGTACAGGCTGAACGTTTCCATACAGCCGAGCATGGCAGTGAAGATCTTCTCCGCGTACGCTTCAGCGGACAGGCCATCGCTCCCGGAGTACGTCAGCCTGGCAGTCATCTGGATGCCTCCTACTTTTGCGGGATATCCACCACCGTAAGCCGGAGAGCGCTTATGACTCCCTGTCAGCGCGTTGTCCTGTCCCTCGGAGGACGCCGATGAACTCGTCGGTATCTCGCCCTCAACACACCACCCAACGGTCACTCAATGGGCGTACGCGCCGGGCCTCGTTCGATACAGCCAGGCCAATCCGAGGAAGGGCAGCACGAGCGGCACAAATCCGTAGCCGATCCCGTAGGTAGACCAGACCGTCGCACTCGGGAATGCCGGAGGATCGAGCAGGCTGGCAGTCCCAACGACCAGCACGCCGACAGCTTCAATGATGATCGCCGTCAACGCGACGCGCCGGGATGTCGCGGTCCCGCGGGCGAGCGTGACGGTCGCGACGATGTAGATCACGCCGGCCGCGGCCGACAGCAGGTAGGCCAGCGGTGCGTCGTTGAACTTCGTCGTCAGCTGGACAGCCGCGCGGGCGCAAGCCGCCAGGGCGAAGACCCCGTAGACAGCCACCAAAACCCGGCCCGGACCGCTGTTGGTCGGTCGAGGCTGCGGATCGCTCATCGCAGGACCGGTGGTGTCCACAGCACCAGCAACCGCAGAGTCATGCCGAGAACAGCCAGGGCGGCAACGGCGAGGACGACGCCCGAGAAGCGGGTTCGCTCGCTATTGGCCCAGAACCAGGCCACCGGGATCAAAATCACGATGCCGATCAGGTAGCCGATCGTGGTCGCGAACTCTGCCGGCCGGAACCCGAGCACAAGCTTGGCGCTGGCGATCAGGGTTTGCACGACAACGACGAGTTCGACGAAAGCGGCGAACAGCAGCTGAGCCTTGCCCGGAGGTTTATCGGCGGCGGCCGTGATCAGCCCCCAGATCATCATGACCCCCGTCAGGGCCACAACGGTGTAGGCCAGCCAGCTGATCACGAGGCCCAACCGTACCGGAGTTCCGGCGGCCACCTGACAGACTGACACCGTTGCCGAGGCGGCGGCCGCGGCAACCACGGTTCAGTTGTCCCAAGGAGGAATGTGGCGGTTCAGGGCAGCGCCAAAGGCCGCCGGCCGGGCAATCGGGACACGCGTGGCGAAATCCTGACCGCGGCCCGCCATACATTCGCCGCCAAAGGCTTCGCTGGTGCGTCGGTCCGCGGCATTGCCGCTGAGGCCGGCGTGGACGCTGCGCTCGTGCACCACTATTTCGACACCAAAGAGCAGCTGTTTCTCGCCACGGTTGACATCCCGATTGTGCTGACCGACCTGATCGATCACGTCACCGCCAGCGGACTCGACGGGCTCGGGGACCGCATGATCCGAACGATTCTCAGCGTTTGGGATTCCGAGCTCCAGCCGTCCTTGGTGGGCGCGGTCCGAACCGCACTGACCGATCCTGGCCTCACGCGCTCGATCAGCGAGTTCCTCACCCTCGAAGTGATCGGTCGGATACTGCGAACTGTGCAGGTGCCCGAGCCTGAGGCGTCTCGGCGTGCGAGTCTGGTGGCGTCCCAAGTGCTCGGGGTCATCATCGGCCGCTATGTCCTCAAGCTGCCACCGTTGGTCGCCCAAAGTACCGACCAGCTAGCCGCGGCCATTGGGCCGACCCTGCAGCGCTACCTCACCGGTGATCTTCCCGAACCTGCGGCCGAAACCGGCGCGAAGGAAGGCTGACGCAGACGTGGCCAATGTTGAGCCGACGTACGGTTGGGACCCGGAACGGACCCGGTTCTGGCTGGCGCATCTGACGGCCCTAGAGACCCCGCTGATTCCGGTCGCCCGGGCCATCTTCTCCGCTGTGGACCTGCAACACGGTGAGCGGGTGCTCGATGTCGGCTGCGGTGCGGGGGTCACCGCGATAGAGGCCGCAGACCGCGTCGGGCCGGATGGGCGCGTCTGGGGTATCGACATCTCTCCGGAGATGATCGACGTGGCCCGCGACCGATCTACTGCGCCCAATCTGAAGTGGGTAGTGGCCGACGCCGCCGAATACGACTTCCCGCCGGACGAATTCGACGCGATCATCTCCCGCTTCGGGATGATGTTCTTCTCCGATCCCGAGCGAGCCTTTCGTCGCCTGCTCGCGGCCTGCCGGACCGGTGGCCGGCTGGTTGCATCGGTGTGGCCGCACCGCGACCGCGCGCCGTACTTTGCGCTGCCGTACAACATCGTGACATCGGTCTTGGATCGCCGCGGGGCCGTTTACACCCCGATACCAGCCGACCAGGGGCCGTTCAGCCTGGGGAATGAGCAGCGCACCAAGGAGCTGCTTGTCGGCGCCGGCTGGGCCGACGTTCGTTGCACGCTGCGCCGCGATCCGCTCTATCTGCGGGGACCCGCCACGGTCGAGCAGGCGGTCGACGCGGTGGTCGAGTCGAATTCCGCGCAGGGAGTGCTGGCCGGTCAACCAGAGGAGATCCTCGACGAGGCCCGGACAGCCCTGATCGAGGGTCTGGCCCCCTGGCACGACGGCACTGGGATCGCGTTGCCTGGCGGCTTCTTGATGATCACCGCCAGGCGCCGCTGAGGCCGGTCGCACGGAAGCCACAATGACGATCGTTGGAGTCGATGGAAGCGGCACGACCAGCTTCCGTATCAATCTTGATCATGGTGCGGACCCGGCAGTGCTGGCTCACGATCGCGGCTTCGTCGTCGTGCGGCCGCTGGACGCGGTTCGCGACGAGACCGGTGATCTGGTCTTGAGGATGCTGGTGCGGCCAGTGGGCGACGAGCCTCGCCCGCCGGCCAAGGGCCGGGGTCGAGACCGCACTCTGCTGCCCACCGACGATCTTGCTCCGATGGTTCGACAGCGAGTCGCGGCTTATGCCGTGGTGCTGTCGGCGCGCGGTCTGCTGGCCACCCAGTTCTCGGCCCTCACGGCGGTGGCTGGTCGCTGGGGCATGCCCGGCGGCGGTCTCGACGATTATGAACAGCCCGCCGCCGCCGTGCTCCGCGAGGTGGTCGAGGAGACCTCCCAGTCGATCGTTCTGGGAGACCTGGCTCGAGTGCACACCTCGCACTGGGTTGGTCGCAATCCGCAGGGAGCGATCGAGGACTTTCATGCCATCCGGCTGGTGTATCGCGGCCGCTGTGAGTCGCCTACCGACCCGGCCGTCCTGGACTCGGATGGCACCACTCGGTCGGCCCGCTGGGTGCCGCTGGACACATGGCAGAAGGTGCGCTGGACGCCCAACTCGCGTGAGGTGCTTTCCGAGTTGCTCGCCGAGAACAGGCGTCCCTGACCCAGGCGACGAACCCCGAACCAGGATGCGTATCCGTGCCCAATGCGGGAACGGAGAACGCCAATGCGGGCGCCGGAGCACCGCCAGGCGGTCGATCGCTAGTGGATGTCGTTCAACAGGTCCTGGCGGGTCAGCACTCCCACGGGCCGACCGTCGTCCAGGACGAGCAGTGCGTCGCCGTGAACCAGGATCTCTACGGCATCCGTGACCGGCTCCGTTGCTCCGAGCATCGGTAGTGAGGGCTCCATCACCGAATCGACGGCATCCGCGGGCCGGGCGTGGCGGCCGAACAGCGCACCGAGGAGTCCGCGTTCGCTCACCGAGCCCACTACCTCGGCTGCCATCACCGGCGGCTCGGCGCGGACCACAGGCATCTGCGACACTCCGTACTCGCGCAAAATCTCCACCGCCTCAGCGATCGTCTCGTTCGGGTGGGTGTGCACGAGCGATGGCAGCGCACCCGACTTCTCGCGCAACACATCGCCCACAACCCGAACGTTCCGCGGGCGGGGCGCGAAGCCGTAGCGGGTCAGCCATGTGTCACTGAAGATCTTGGTCAAGTAGCCCCTCCCGGAGTCGGGCAGCAAGACGATGATCACCGCGTCTGGGTCGTCGATCTCACGGGCCAGCTCGACCGCGGCAACCGTAGCCATCCCGCAGGATCCGCCGACCAGCAGCCCTTCTTCACGGGCCAGCCTTCGAGTCATCGCAAATGAGTCCGCGTCACCAACCTCGATGACTCGATCGCAGACAGTGGGATCGTAGTTCGCCGGCCAGAAGTCCTCACCCACCCCCTCCACCAGATAGGGCCGCCCGGAACCCCCGGAATACACCGACCCGCTGGGATCGGCACCAACCACCTGTACTCGCCCGGAGGACACCTCCTTGAGATAGCGGCCCGCCCCGCTGATCGTGCCGCCGGTGCCGATGCCGGCCACGAAGTGGGTGACTCGGCCCTCGGTTTGCTCCCAGATCTCCGGTCCGGTGGTCTCGTAGTGGCTAGCCGGATTGTTCGGGTTGCTGTACTGATCCGGTTTGAACGCTCCGGGGATCTCCCGGACGAGACGGTCGGAAGTGGAGTAATAGGAGTCAGGGTGCTCCGGATCCACGGCCGTCGGACAGACCACCACCCGGGCTCCGTATGCGGCAAGGACGTTGCGCTTGTCTTCGCTGACCTTGTCGGGACAGACAAAGACGCACGAATAGCCCCTGGCCTGAGCGACAATCGCCAAGCCGACGCCGGTGTTACCGCTGGTGGGCTCGACGATGGTGCCGCCCGGCTTCAGCTTGCCTTCACGCTCAGCGGCTTCGATCATCTTCACGGCGATCCGGTCCTTGACCGACCCACCAGGGTTGAAGTACTCGACTTTGGCCAGGACCAGCGACCGCACGTCCCCCGTCACCCGGGACAACTTGACCAGCGGGGTGTTTCCGACCAGCTCGATCAACGAGTTCACGTACTTCACGCAGCGACTCTAGCCACCTTCACAGGTTGGCGATGAACGACCGAGGGCCGCCACTCCTCACGGAGCGCGGCCCTCAAGTCGATGCGGATCAGACTACCTGCGCAAGTAGGACAGCAAGCGCAGGAGCTCGACATAGAGCCAGACCATGGTCACGGTAAGACCGAACGCGCCACGCCAGGACTCCCTGGCCGGCGCCCCCATCGCGACACCCCGCTCGATGTAGTCGAAGTCCAGCACCAGGTTCAGCACCGCGAGGACCGCGCCCAAGAGCGACACTCCGATGGCCAGCAGACCCACAGGCCCGGTGATGCCGGCCCGCAACGGGGTGGCGACGCCCACCAGAGCGAACAGGAAGTTGACCAGCATGGCCAAGGCGAAGGCGATGGTGGAGATGATCACAATCTTCTGGAACTTCGGGGTCACCCGGATGTTGAAGAACTTGTACGCCGCCAACGTCACGCCGGCCGCCGCGAAGGTTCCGATCACCGCCTGGACGACGATCCCCTCGTAGTAGGTCTCGAAGAACTTGCTGATCATGCCGATGAAGATGCCTTCGATCGCGGCGTACACCAGCACCAGGCCTGGGGAAACGTTACGCCGGAATGCCACCAGCAAAACGACGCCGAACCCCACGAGCGCCGACAAGACCAGCGCCGGGAAGTAGAGCGGCGCCGGTACGAACATCCAGGCCAGCGCAGCCGAGATGATCAGGACGGCCATGGTGATAGCGGTCTTGGTCACCACGTCGTCGAAGGTCATCCGGTCTTCCGGAGCCTGGACCGGGGCGTATCCGGGTGCGCCGGGATAGCCCTGTTGGCCATAGGGATCCGTGCCATAGCCGCCGCGTGGGGTGCCGTACTGCGGAGCTGCGGGCGTGAACGCGTCCTGTTTGGAAAGGATCGGGTTCGAACTGCGCAACATCTAACTTTCCTCCTGAGTTTCAGACCGGTTTCGACCGGACTTCCATAGTAGATGAACGCCGCCGACCCACACTTTCATCCCGCTGGGAAAGGGCTAAGAAGCCACGCCCGATGACGTGCCCCCGATGGGATTCGAACCCATGCTGGAGCGGGTTTAAGCCGCCTGCCTCTGCCGTTGGGCTACGGGGGCCAGGTCCAACCAGGCATCTGCGGCGATCCTAGTGCTCGAGGGCATCATCGTCGGTTTCTTACCGAGCCGTGGTTCGGCGCTTCAGGCAGCCGATCAGTTGCTCACCGGGCCGGCGTTCCGGTTACAGTCGGCGTCGGCGTTCCGCCGCCCAGCTGAATGCGTGTCTGGGCAGGCAAGCGGGCGAGGTCTCCGGTGGCAATCCGTTTCGCGATCACTACCTTGGCCTGCGGCAGAAAGTGCACCGGCTGCACGCCGGTAATCAGGCCAGTGGCATCGTCGCGGAAATAGAAGTAGACGTCAGCACTGATCAGCGGCGGTGAGAACGGCGTGCCCAGATACGTGTAGTCGACGCGGACACCTCCAGCGGTGCCCTGCTGCATACCCACCGTCCAGGACCCGTCTTGGTGCATGATCACAGCCGGGCCTTCCTCGGCGTGCAGATGTCCCCAGAGAACCAGTCTGGCTGGGGCGTCAGGCGTTTTCATGATGACAGCCGCGGCCTCCGGTTTGTGTACCAGGATCACGTCGACCCGGCGGCCGGCGGCCACCCGGACCAGCCGCTCAGCGACTTGTTCCGGTGACTCCTCTCGGCCCGAGTTCCGATCGCCGCTCAGATTGTTGTACTCGGGATCGTCGTCACCCAATACCTGCACCGGCCCCCCATCCAGGACCGCGCCATCGAGCACGGAGATGCCATCGGATCTCATTTGAGCCTCGGTCACCTCTGAATCGTGATTGCCTCCTGCCACGACGAATGGCACCCGCTCGGTGATCTTGGCTTCTCGGCGAATGCAACCACGCTCCATCGCGGTGCCGTTGAGGGTGTCGTCACCCGAGCTGAGCACAGCAGCCGGCGATGTGGCCCGTTCGAGCCGCGTGATCAACTCTGTCATCGCTCGGTTGCAGTGCAGGTCGCCGAACCCCATGATCATGGTCTCCCCGGGCCGCGGTCGGGGCAACCGAGCCGACTGGCTGGCGAGGCTCGTGTTGGTCTTGTCGATGTAGGTCCGGACCCTCCTTTGTTGCCGTTCCGTCAGCAACCGGACGCCCTTGATGCCGCGGTTCAGCAGATCGGCGAGCAGGGCGTTGTCGACAGTGAGGTTGGTGAACCGAGTGCCGTAGGCGACGCCGACCGGTATCCGAATGCCGTCGGTTTCCCGCGGCACCAGGATCGAGCCAAGGACCAATGCGGTAACCGCGATGTATGCCGTGACCACCCGGCGACGAGAGATGTGGCCGATGAGCCATGGCGACCAGAGCTGCCGACGGAGCGCCCAGATGGCGAAGAGCGCGAGTAGGGCCGCTTCAGCGAGCAGACTTCGCTTCAATGCATCGATCTGCAGACGTTCGACCACACCGCCCACCGCCTCGCGCGGCTCGGCGTACAAGCCGGCGTATGCGGCCAGCGTCTGATCCGAGAACAACGTGGTCAGGCTTTCGCCGGCCGCTCCGACCTCGCCCACAGTGATCCCCAGTCCGATGGGAGCGGCGGGACTGGGCAGATAGGCGTTGCCTATTGGACCAAGATCAAGTTTTACCTCGCCGTCGTAGTTCGCCGAGAAGGTCGCTCGATGCGGGCCCAGGTAGTCGTCGATGTGAGCGTGCCCGATCCCCCAGGCCGCCGCAAAAGGCACAGTCAGGACGGCCGCGCCCAGGGTGGCGGCCAAGGCCTTTCCGACCCGCCGCATCACGGTCCTTGGCGGTAGGGCGGCTGCCGCACGGGCCACGATCATTACTAGCAGCGAGCGACCACGGCCGGTGCCGAGCACCGGCCGTCCTTGCCCGGGCTCTATCCGGGACCGACGCGTCGGCAGGAGGCCGCCCTCTTCATAGCTTCAGACCTTACCGACCGGATGGCGTGTCACCTACCGTGCGGGCCGATCGCGGTAGACCTTCCGGCTGTGCACGGCGTGCGCTCCGGCCACACGATCCAAGAAGAGCAGGCCGGCGCAGTGGTCAATCTCGTGCTGCAGCGCCCGGGCTTCGAAAGCGTCGGTCGTGATCTCGACGTGGTCGCCTGTTCCGGGAAGCTGTCCGCCAACGGTGACCCGGGTCGCCCGCTTGACGTCGCCGGTGAGGTCCGGCACCGACATGCAGCCTTCCCGACCTTTCTCATGGCGACTCGCCTCGACTACCTCGGCGTTGACCACGACGATCAAGCCATGCGTAATCCTTGCCTTGGGGTGAGCGGACACGTCGACGCAGAACGCCAGCGTTGAAACGCCGATCTGCGGCGCCGCCAGCCCGACGCAGCCAGGTGACACGCGCATGGTGGCCACGAGATCAGCGCACAGCTGGACCACATCCGGGTCGGTGGGGTCAGCGCGCTGTCCTCCGATCGACAAGACGTGGTCCGGCGCGCGCCGGACGTCCCGTACGCGCCCCCACGGCAGCGTCGGGAGCACCCAGCTCACAGGTCGTCGCGTTCGACCGCACGCATGCTCGCGTCGACGCTGAGTTCCGCGGCGACGCGAGTGATCTCGGTCCGTAAAGCCTCGACGTCCACGGCGGTCGGAAGGTCGACTTCGGCAATCAGTACGTAGAGGTCACCGGCGAGTCGCGTGCTGAGGTCGGTGATGTTGCCGCCGGCTGCGGCGATCACACCCGCCAGCCGCGCCACGATGCCAAGCCGATCCGCGCCGTGCACCGTCACCAGATACGGGAGGCCAAGGGGTGGTTGGTCGGCCTCCACCGGAAGCTCTCGTACCGTCACGTCAAGGGATTCGTCCACCAGCGGCAATAGCGCGGACTCGATCTCCGACGTGGATGCCTCGCCGGCACAGATAAGGGTCATGGCGAAGTGACCACGGAGCAGCGTCATCGACGAGTCCTCGAGATTCATCCCTGCCCGCGCGAGGATGTCTGCTGCTCGAGCGATGATGCCGGGCCGGTCATGCCCCACGACGGTGATAGCGAGCTGACTCACCCGGGCATTGTGCCAGCTGGCGTGCAGGTGCCCAGCCGCAACGGATCAGCGATCAAGCAGGGCGAGCGCGATGCCATCCAGGATGTCCGACTCGCTGATGATCAAGTCGGGTACTCCGAGCCGCTCGGCCACTCGCGCGGCGACAAGGGCGCCGCCTGTGATCACGTCGGCGCGATCGGGGTGCATGGACGGCATGGCCCGGATCTCGGCGACCGTCATGCCGCTCAGCCGACGCAACAGCGCGCCGACGTCATGCCGCGGGATGCTGGACCCGTGTACTCGGTCTCGGTCGTATCGCTCTAGTTCCAGGTAGACGCCGGCCAAGGTGGTCGCGGTGCCGGCTACGCCGATCCATGTCCCGATCGACGTGAAGCCGACGCCTGACCCTGCCAGCATCTCATCGACGTAGGCTGCGGCTCGAGCAAGATCATCGCGAGCTGGCGGGTTGACCTTCAGGAATCGTTCGGTGAGTCGGACGGATCCGATGTCGAGCGAAATGGCTGACTGCATGACGCCCGCCGAGGAGCCGACGATGAACTCCGTTGACCCGCCGCCGATGTCCATCACCAGCACGGGGTCGCCCTCGGGCCTGACCCGGCTGAGCGCGCCGGTGAAG
>DATFOP010000466.1:0-3601 GCA_035265505.1 Propionibacteriaceae bacterium
CCTGGTAGTAGGAGTTGAGATAACCATCCTGGGCCTGAGCCTGAGACAGCAGCGTGAAGCTACGGTCGAGGTAGTCGGCCAGATCCGTCGCTGTCTCCTCGCCCAACAGGGGATCCGCTAGCATCCAGCCCACGGCTTCCAGCCACTTGTAGACATCGCTGTCGAAGAACGTGACTGTGTGCACGTACTCATCACCAGCGAGCCCGGCGGCCGCCTCCAGATTCGCGATATTGCCAGCCTGGTGAAGCCGATGCCACGTCGACGGCACGGTGACGTCACGGTTCACGCGACGGCGTTCCGCCCAGAAACCACCGGTAATGGTCGCGCGGGTGGCCGGCTGGAATGCCACCCGACTGGCCTCAGTGACGCGGACCGGGCCGTGCTGGGGCGGCGTCGACATCATGAAGGAGGCTGAACGCAGTCAGGTCCGGCGCTTGGCAGGATCGGAGTTGCCGAAGATCGTTTTGGCCTCTTTCCGCGCGTGTCTGTCGAGTTTCAACGCTTCGGCGCTCATCTCGGCCAGGCCCTTGGGTGTCAGCTTGACGACATTGACCAGAGCTTCCTTCTCCTGCTCACCGCCAGAGTAATTGGGCTCCGTTGCGATATGGCCCACCGCCGGACCGTAGTACTTGAACTCGCTGCCGTCCTCGAGGATCACGAGGGACTTGAAGCAGCGGAACGGGACACATTTCCGATCCCCGACCTTTGCGACCTCGCCTCGAATGGTCTCACGCGAGTTGTGAGCCTGGACGTATGTCATGCCCTCTTTGGGGTCAGCCATCATCCAGACGCCTGCCCTGGCTTCGTTCTTGCCAGCAAGCCAGGCGTCGACCGCGTTCACGAACTGCCCGCCCTCGTAGATCTCGGTGTAGGAACCGAGGTACCAGATGTTGCCGGACTTGTCTTGAGCGAGGTAGTCGAGGGATGCTTCGCCCACCTGGCCCGCGTCAATGTCTTGGTCCAAAACAAGAACGGTACGGACACCATTCACAACCTTCGTGACGTCGGTAACCGTCACGCGTAACTGGTGGTGGAGCTTCCTGCTGCCACGATTCAATGAACCGTCTCGCAGGGTCTGATTACCGGGCACCAGGGGATACCAACTGTTCTGGCTCCCAATGGGATCACCGAAATTCTTCGGGTCAAACTTCTTGTCGTTCGCGTTAACCTTTGGCACCGCCGTGTTGCTCGGCTTTGGAGATGTCGTGGGCGATGGAGTCGAGGAGGTGGCGGCGGCCGGCGTAGGCGTCGGACTCGCTGGCGATGTTGGAGCTGTCTGTGGCGATGAGCCACCACTGCACGCAGCAGCAGATGCCACGACGAATGCACCAGCAACCGCTAGCGACGTACGGCGGAAGCGGCGTGGCGCGACCATCTCGCTGACAATAGCACCGCGTGCAGATGTACTCGATCCAAGTGCCAGTGTTTCCTTAGTTGGCTACTCATCGCGCAATAGCTCGCCAGGAGGTAGACGACCAATAAGAGTTGTGGCTGCCAATGAGGCAACAACTGATACAAGGAGGACGAGCGCAGCCAGCACGGCGATGTCCACCCCTGGAATGACGATTTCAGGGCGGAGGACAAATAGTGGTTGCAGCACAGTCACCAGGAAGTACGCCATTCCTGCCCCGACGAGCGCCCCGGCGCTCGCTCCAATGACCACCACGCAGAAGGATTCGGTGACCAGAAGCGACCGGAGGTTTCCGATTCGCATGCCTTGGGCGTGCAGCGTCACGTACTCCCGCCGCCGCTGCAGCAATAGTCCAAGGACGAAGATCGTGATGGCCGTAGCCGCCATGGCCAGCGCGTACGCAGAGTCAAGGGCAAGTAAGCCGCGGATGTTCAGTGCCGCGAGGCTTGACTGATCCTTGTCGAGGGCGGTTGCCCGGGTGTCGATCTGCAGAGCGTCCGTCGAAGCCGGCCCGTTTCGCAGTTCAGCGACGGCTCGATCCAACGTGGTATCACTCGGATCGGTGGTGCCGGCCAGGAAGAACGTGGTGTTGGTCGAGGGAATGAGCTCCATCTGATGGTGAATGTTGACCAGAACATCCACGCCTTCAGGGAAGCCTGGAAGGCGGTCGAAAAGCCCGATGACCTTCATCTCAGAAAGCTTCTGGTGGTTGGTTCCACGAGCAAACAAGACTTGTACGTCGTCGCCCGGTTCAACATCGAGCAGATCGGCGAGCTCGCTGCGGAGGAACACGCCGGCGGGCTGGCGCTGCAAGGCGTCCATCGCATCGGCAGCCGTTGTCCCGACGAAGTCCGAATCCAGAAGGGGAGCCACCTGTCTGAACCCTGCCGGATCGATCGCGGCCATGTTCCCCGCGTCCTCGTTCTTCTCGCTCTCCAGAAGCGTGTTCAGCAGGCCATACACGACAGGGCTCACCGTGTGGATGCCGGGGACCTGGAGCTGGTCGGCGTACTGCGGGGGATGGTCAAGCTCGCTGGTCGGAGCGGGCGTCACCCGTACGTCTGAACCCACCAGGAATCGAGCGTCGAGGGCCTTGGCCTGGTTGTATGACGCGCTGAAGGACGCCACGCTCGTGCCGAGGGCGACAATCAACGCCACCATGATCACCGCGGAAGCTCCGGGCCAAGAGCGGCGCCGGATACTGCGCGTCAAAAGGCCTCCAAGTGGCCGGCCGAACCGATGATGGCGAGGCAGCGGCAGGTGGGCGAAGACCCGCTCGACGACTCGGCCCAGTAGCAGAACCCCGCCAAGCCAAACTCCGATGGGGACGATGACCAGGTGCAGGCGTAGGGACACGGCACGGCCGTAATAGACCGATCCCCGCACACCCTCGAAGCCCCCGTGGCGGCGTTGGTACCACTCGACAGCCGCCACCGTCGCCAAGATCAAAAAGTCAATCCCGAGAAGGCTCCATACAGGCCGATGGGACGCGAGCTGCGCACGCTCGTCACTGATCTGGCGGTTGATGGCGCGTCGGCCCGCCGCGTACAGCGCGATACCAGTGGCAAGGAATCCGCAGACCGCACCCAGCAGCGCCGACGTCAGCAGGCTTACCGCGGAGGCGCTGGCCAGAGCACCGGCCGATAGCACCGCCGCGCTGGAAGCCAAACCCAAGGCGACACCGAGCACCGAGCCGACGCCGGCGAGGGCCAGAGTACGCAGTGCATGCATCCGGAGCAGCTGACGCCGGTTGGCGCCGCGGATCCGCAATATCGCCTGTTCCCGACGCAGCGCGCTGGCCAACACCGCACCCGCGTACGAGGTCAGAATCGCTGCCAGCAAAGCACCGGGAAGCCCGAGGAAGACGAACATGCGCTTGGCAGTCCGGGCGTCCTCTCGCGCCACTTCGAGCGCATTGGAGATGTTGTTGATCAAGACGTCTTGCCCGGGTGCGACGGCATTGATTGCGTCAGCGACCGCCTTCGTTTGGGCTAAAGCAGTTTCGGGATCGGCGTCGAGCGGTTCGCGTTCAACAAAGGCGTCGACTTCGACGATCGGTTGGTTACGGAGGACTGTGCCGGGGGTCGTCGTCACGTTCTGGAAGGCCGGCATGATCGTTTTGGCGAACAGGTCGGGGCTGATAATCACGGTGTTTCGGACGTAAACAAACTGCTCGAGCTGCCTTCCCTG
>DATFOP010000467.1:0-2756 GCA_035265505.1 Propionibacteriaceae bacterium
ATCCCAGCGCCGCCCGAGCAGTTGGTCCACGCCGGCCAGGATTGAGGCGCCTTCATAGACGAGCTGTGACGACGTGAACCCAATGCGTTGCCAGTCGATTTCCACCAGCCGCCGGTCCCGCCGAAGGTCGTTGCGGTGGACGGCTCGGTCGCGATGCACCTCGCCGTCGTACTCGTGTATCCGACGGGTGCCGACGAGCCAGAGGTCAGCGCGTGCCACGAAGCGGCCCCCATCGTCGTAGATCTCCTTCTGCGGCTCCACGTCGATGCCAGCAGTTCGGTGCAGAACCCGCATCACCGACTCCCACGGCGACTCGCTGCGCCCCTCCAGCAGAGGACGGGACACCCGCCGCCAACGGCGCGACCGGGTCGTTCCACGAAACGGCATCGATTCAGCATCGACAGCAGAGGTCACACCGGGACGTTGCCTACGGCTGCGGGACATGATGCGTGGTCGGATGGACCGGTGGACGGACCCGACGAGCACCGGTCGACTTATGGATAGAAAGTGCTGGCGTATGGCAGCACCGATCCATCAAGAAGTGCGCTTGGCCAGCACTTACCGTGTCATCCTCTGTGGGAGTGCGCTACGGAAAGGCGCCGCTCTTGATCGAGCATTCCTCCGGCTCACCGCAACAGGTTGATGCTCGATAGTGCGGTGAACACGATGACCAGGCGCTCGAATTGGGTCTGGTTCACCCGGCGGATCACAACCCTGCCGACGAGGACCCCGACCAGGACCGCCGGAACTAGGACTGCATTCAACGTCAGGGAGTCCACCGTCATGAGGCCGAGCCCGATGCTGAACGGGACCTTGAAGACGTTGACGAGGAAGAAGAACCAAGCGGCGGTGCCCAGGAATGCCAGCTTGTCCAGCCGCGCGGTCAACAGGTACAGCGACATGACCGCGCCGCCGGCGTTGGCCACCATGGTCGTGAAGCCGGCCAGCGAGCCGTAGCCGAGTGCGGCGGGCCACCGGTGACCCCCGGCGCCGGGCGGTTGATCGGCAGCTCCCTGGTCGGAACGTCCCGTCCGGCGCCGCCACAGCGTGATCAGCACCAGCCCGAGCAGCACTGCGCCGATCGTGCGCCGCATGGTGTCGTCATCGACGAGCGAAACGAAGGCCGCCCCAGCAACGACGCCGACAGCGACCGAGGGAAAGAGACGCAGCAGCCGGCCCCATTGGGCGTGCGCTCGGTAAGCCTGTAGGGCGAATACGTCCCCGGCAATCAGCAGCGGCAGCAGGGCGCCGGTCGATTCACGCGCCGGCAGGACCGCCGCAAACAGTGCGACACTGATCGCCCCGACCCCACCAACTGCGGTCTTGGCAAAGCCGACGAGCAGAGCGCCGAGGGCCAGGAGGATCAGGTCGGCAGCTGATAGTCCCTCCACCTGCTCATCATGATGGTTGAGCCCTGAACGAGTAAGGAGTGTTCATCGGAGCTCACGATGCTGTGGCGGTGCCATTGATGGTTGACGGCGGTGACGAAGGCGAGTCCCGGATGGCACTGGGTCCACTCGGGCCAGCCGAGCCCGGGTCCGAAGTTCCTGGTCCCTTCCGGCCAGGTCGCCGGCTCGATAACGTGACCTTGTCACGCTCTTCCTCGCCCCCAGGAGTGAAGCTATGACTCTCACCTCCCAGTCCGCACCCTCGGCACTTCTGTCGGCAAGCTCCCACGCCGTCGTATCGGCAACGGCTCCGGTCGTGGCACAGCACGCCGACGAGATCACGGCTCGTTTCTACAGCAACATGTTCACGGCCCACCCCGAGTTGCTCCGAGTCTTCAACCAGGGAAACCAGGCCACCGGCGAGCAGAGCAAGGCGCTCGCCGCCTCGGTGGTCGCTTATGCCGTTCAACTGATCGACCCGAATGCGCCGTCGTTTGCCCACGTCATGCGACGGATCGCGTACAAGCACATGTCGCTGGGCATCCGCGCCGAGCAATACACCGTCGTGGGCCATTACCTTCTCGAGGCCGTGGCTCAGATCCTCGGTGACGCGGTCACCCCTGATATAGCGGCGGCTTGGGAGGAGGTTTACTGGCTGTTCGCCGTTCAGCTGGTCGCCAAGGAGGCACGGCTCTACCAGCATTCCCAGGTCGACCCGGCTCAGCCCACCCGGCCGTACCGGATCGTCAAGACCATCGATGAAACGCCTGACATCATCTCCCTGGTTTTGGAACCCGCCGATGATCGCCCGCTGCCGGAGATCGCGCCCGGGCAGTACGTTTCAGTGTTCGTCGACTTGCCCGATGGTGATCGGCAGCCAAGGCAGTACACCGTCTCTTCGACAGCGGTCGGCACCCGGCTTCAAATCACTGTTCGGCGAGTGCTCGGCAAGAACGGCGCACCCAACGGCCGGGTCTCCACCTACCTACACGACCAAGCCAAGGTCGGCGAGATCTTGGACGTGAGCTCGCCGGCCGGCGATTTCGTGCTGACGCCCTCCGATTCCCCACTACTCCTGGCGAGCGCCGGCGCCGGCATTACGACCGTGCTGCCGATTGTTGAGCACATAGTGCGGACACAGCCACGGCGCCCGGTGATCGAAGCACACGCCGACCGTGCCGCTCAAGATCATGCGCTTCGCCAAACGGTCCAGCGCATGGGGCATCAACTTGACAACTTCACCTCCTATACCTGGTACGACCATGTCGATCCCGGCGACACCAGCTCCCGCCAAGGCCACATGGACCTGTCCGACATCCCCCTGCCCGATGACGTCCACGCGTTCACCTGCGGGCCGCTCGATTTCAT
>DATFOP010000468.1:0-7634 GCA_035265505.1 Propionibacteriaceae bacterium
GCCTTTCCGGCGATCTCGGCCGGCATTTATCGCTGGCCGATGGATGACGCCGCCCGGATCGCCGTGGGCACGGTGAAGGCTGTCGACACAAAGGTTGAGAACGTTCGGTTCGTGCTGTTCGGGTCCGACGCCTATGCGGCATTCTCCAAACAGCTGTGATCTAAATCCGGGGAGGTTCAGGGGAGCGCCTCATGGTCCATGCGGTCAACCGCACGCACCCTGGAGCTGTGCGGACCCTGCTCAATGTCATCTGGTTCATCTTCAGCGGTTTCTGGCTCTGGCTGGCTTACACGCTGGCGGGCGTGCTTTGTTGCCTGCTGATCGTCACCATCCCGTGGGGCATTGCCTCGTTCCGCATGGCCAACTACGCTGCCTGGCCGTTCGGCCGCGAGGTGATCGACAAGCCGACCGCAGGCATCTTTTCGCTGCTGGGCAACGTCATCTGGCTCTTGGTGGCCGGATGGTGGCTGGCGTTGACGCACATCGTCACCGGTCTCGCCCTCTGCCTGACGATCATCGGCATCCCGATGGCAATCGCAAACTTCAAGCTGATCTCGATCTCGCTGCTGCCGCTGGGCAAGCAGATCGTGCCCAGGGCCACGACGTGGGCTGAGCCAGCGGAAGCCCGCTAAGTCGCTCTCAGCCGCGAGCTCGTACGAACGCCGCGATAGCCCGGTCGAGATCGTCCTGAGTGTGTGCCGCCGACATCTGGGTTCGGATCCGAGCCTTGCCGCGCGGCACCACCGGGAAAGAGAACGCCCGAACGTAGATGCCATCGGTCAATAGCCGATCGGCCATCGCGGCTGCCTGCACCGCGTCGCCGATCATGATCGGCACGATCGGGTGGTCCGATTGAGGAATGTCGAACCCGTGCGCCGACATCTGGCTGCGGAAGTAGGCCGTATTCTCGCTCAGCCGAGCGAGCAGCTCCCCTGAGGATTCCAACAGATCAAGGGTCGCGATCGCCGCCGCCGCAATGGACGGCGCGAGCGAGTTCGAGAACAAGTACGGTCGGGATCGTTGGCGGAGCATCTCGACGATCTCGGCCCGGGCCGCGGTGTAACCCCCGCTAGCGCCGCCGAGCGCCTTGCCTAATGTGCCGGTGACGATGTCTATTCGATCTTGCACACCGAAAAGCTCCGGCGTCCCCGCACCCTTGTGCCCCATGAAGCCCACGGCGTGGGAGTCGTCCACCATCACCAATGCGTCATAGCGTTCCGCCAGCTCGACGATCTGGTCCAGCGGCGCGACGTAGCCATCCATCGAGAAGACCCCGTCGGTGGCGACGAGCCGGTACCGGGCTCCTGTCGACTCGGCAAGCTGGATTTCAAGATCAGCCATGTCCCGGTTGCGGTAGCGCCGGCGCTCCGCCTTGCAGAGCCGGACGCCGTCGATGATGCTCGCATGGTTCAGCTCGTCGGAAATGATCACGTCCTCCGGGCCGAGCAGGGTCTCGAAGAGCCCACCGTTGGCGTCGAAGCACGAGGAGTACAAGATCGCGTCTTCGGTGCCGAGGAAACCGCTGAGCCGACGCTCCAGCTCCTTGTGCAGCTGAGTTGTGCCGCAGATGAACCGAACCGACGCCATCCCGAAGCCCCAGCGCTCCAACGCCTCCTGGGCGGCGTCGATCATCGCCGGATGGTCGGCGAGTCCGAGATAGTTGTTCGCGCAAAGATTGAGCACGTTGCGACCGCCGACGCCGATGGTCGCGGCCTGGGGCGTAGTGATCACGGCCTCGGCTTTGAAGAGACCTTCGGCCTTGAGCTGCTCCAGGTCACCCGCCAGCTGCTGCTGCATCGATCCGTACATGACTAGTCCTCCCAGGTCATGATCACCTTGCCGCATTGGCCATCGCGGGCCGTAGCAAACGCCTGCTCGAAATCCGTGGCGGGATAGCGATGCGTGATCACTCCGGAGATGTCCAGCCCGCTTTGCACCAACACCGACATCGCGTACCAGGTCTCGAACATCTCGCGGCCATAGATGCCCTTGATGGTCAGCATGTTCAACACCACGGTCGAGAAGTCGATCGTGACTTCTGCGGACGGAAGTCCCAGCATCGCGATGCGCCCACCGTGCGTCATGGAGGCGATCATGTCGCGGAGTGCATCCGGGCTACCGGACATCTCCAGGCCGACATCGAAGCCCTCCTGCATCCCCAAGGCGCGCTCCGCTTCGGCGACCGTTGAGCGTTCGATGTTGATCACTAGGGTAGCCCCGAGCGAACCGGCCAGTGCCAGCCGCTGATCGCTCCGGTCGGTGATCACGACGTGGCGAGCGCCCGCGTGCTTACTCACCATCGCGGCCAGGATGCCGATCGGTCCCGCCCCGGTCACCAGCACGTCCTCACCGAGCATCGGGAAGGTGAGTGCGGTATGAACGGCGTTGCCAAAGGGATCGAAGATTGCCGCCACCTCGGCCGAGACAAGCTCCCGGTGCACCCAGACATTCGCTGCCGGCAACGCCACGTACTCGGCGAAGGCACCGTCAACGTGGACGCCGATCCCGCGGGTGTTGATGCACAGATGCCTCCGTCCGGCCCGGCAATTGCGGCATCGACCACAGACCAAGTGACCCTCACCACTGATCAGGTCGCCGACCGCCACGTCGGTCACGGCCGACCCAACGTCCACGACCTCACCGGAGAATTCGTGGCCAACCGTCAATGGCGGGTGCACCGTCCTGCGTGCCCAGGGATCCCAGCCATCGATGTGCAGGTCTGTGCCGCAAATGCCGGTGGCCTTGACCTTGACGAGCACGTCACCGAGGCCGACCCCCGGAATCGGCACCTCCGTCAGCTCTAGCCCAGGTCCGGGCTTGGTCTTGACGAGCGCGCGCACTCCACCATCCTGCCCCGTCTGGACGCTGCGTGAACATTGCAAGGCCTGCCGACGACTGCAGGATTGGGTCTGCCTTGCGAAGAACGCCAGAAGAGACAGCTTGAGCGCCGTGCACGAGCGCGCCTATAAATGGTGAAGCTCAGGCCAAGTATGAGTTGGCCTGAGCTTCGGGGCCATCGCTCCGGGCTAGGCCCATTGCGATGACGTGCGTCCTTTATATGCCCGGCGCAGCGCACCCCGCAAGGGGCTTGTGCAGCTTCTTTCAGTCCGACGGCGTGTCCGGGCGTTTTCGCGGCGTGTCGCAGAAGTCCCGGCGGCGTGTCGCTCCCCAAGAGCACCGAGCACGCACGTAACACTGGTTGGGTACTTTACGAGCCCTGCCGGGTATGAGCTGGCAGGGCTCCTTCCTCACTGGCCGCCATAGGCATTCGTTCTTGAGCGCCGCAGCGGCAGACTGGCATCGTGACCGTCAGTGTCTTCGAGCTGTTTCGGATCGGCATTGGGCCGTCCAGCTCACACACCGTCGGCCCGATGCGGGCGGCCAAGCGCTACGTCACACACCTGGGGACCGACGACCTCTTGGACCACGTCACCCGAGTCCAAGTGCAGTTGTTCGGCTCACTGGGAGCGACCGGGTACGGGCATGGCAGCGCGAATGCCGTGCTCTGGGGCCTCGAAGGTGGCGATCCCGAGTCCGTGGACACCAGCACGGCTCCGCTGCGGGCCGCGGAGATCAGCCAGACCCGACGGATCCGCCTGGCAGGTCGCCGGGAGATTGCGTTCGACCCCGAAGGGGACGTGATCTTGCACCGGCGCCGTTCGCTCCCCTTCCATCCCAACGGCATGACGTTCACCGCCTACCTCAAAGACCAGGTGGTCAGCGAGCGGACCTACTACTCCATTGGCGGTGGGTTCGTCATCGACACAGACCCGTCTGGCGAGCCACGCGTGGTTCAGGACCCAACCCAGGTGCCCTATCCCTTCCGTACGGGTGCAGAGCTGATGCAGTCCTGCGCAGAGACGGGGCTCCGGGTCAGCGACGTCATACGCGCCAATGAGTGCGCCCGCCGCTCGGAGAAGGAGGTCGACGCGGGGCTGCTGAAGATCTGGCACGTGATGAAGGAGTGCATCCACAGTGGATGCACCACTCCGGGCGTACTGCCGGGGCGCCTGCGGGTGCGCCGCCGCGCCGCGGATCTCTACGCAACGTTGAGCGGCGATCCTCTGAGGAGCTGGCAGGACACGAACGGCGATTCGGGGCACCATGAAAGTGATCCGCTGGGCGCCCTCGACTGGGTGACATTGTGGGCGCTGGCGGTCAATGAGGAGAACGCCTCCGGCGGCCGGGTGGTCACCGCACCCACGAACGGCGCCGCGGGAATCATCCCTGCCGTGCTGAACTATGCGGTGACGTTTGTGCCGGGGGTAGACGACGACGCGATCGTACGGTTCCTCCTCGTCGCGGGAGCTCTCGGTGCGATCTACCAGCAGACCGCCTCGATCTCCGGCGCCGAAGTGGGCTGCCAGGGTGAGGTTGGCACTGCCTGCTCGATGGCGGCCGGTGCGTTGGCGGAGATCTTGGGCGGGTCCCCCGAACAAGTGGAGAACGCCGCGGAGATCGGCATGGAGCATCACCTGGGCCTGACCTGCGATCCGGTCGGCGGTCTGGTCCAGATCCCCTGCATCGAACGCAATGCGGTCGGGTCCGTGCAGGCGATCACGGCGGCCCGCTTGGCCTTGCACGGCGACGGCACGCACAAGGTGAGCCTGGACAAGGTGATCAAGACCATGGTGGAGACCGGCGCCGATATGAAGATCAAGTACAAGGAGACCTCCCGCGGCGGCCTCGCGGTGAACATCGTTGAGTGCTGAGATTGCCCGTGCTGTGGACGACGTCTAGGTCCGTGAAACCCTGTGCGGATGAAGCGCTCCGTCTCGATGCACATCGACCTGGGACTCGCCGGACTTAGCCGGCTGATCTTCAGTGTGGCGGCGGCACGCGGCGTACCGCTGGAAGAAGAGTCGTTGTCGGTAGGCGTCGACGGCGCCCAGGTGCAACCCACGGAAATCGCCGACGCACACGGCGGCCGGCTGCACTCGGTCTGGGCAGACGGACGCCAACTCACGCTCGACTACTCGGCTGTTGCCGCCGGCATGGCTGAGCCACCTCCGCCGAACGACATCGATCAGATCGTCTACCTCCGGCCGAGCCGCTACTGCGAGTCCGACAGTCTCGGCCCGACCGCCGTGAGCGAGTTCGCCGGCTTGGTAGGACCGGAACTACTCCACACCGTCATTCGATGGGTGAACGAGAAGCTGACGTACGTCACCGGCTCGAGCCTCCCCACCGACGGCGCCGTAAGAACTCTGCTCGGCCGGCAGGGAGTGTGCCGGGATTTCGCGCACCTGTCCATAGCCCTGCTGCGCGCACTGAACGTGCCAGCCCGACTGGCGGCCGTCTACGCCCCCGGCCTCAGCCCGATGGAGTTGCACGCCGTCGCTGAAGCCTTGGTCGACGACACCTGGTGGGTGGTGGATGCCACCCAGCGAGCTCCACGCCAGAGCCTGCTGCGGGTGGCCACCGGTCGCGATGCCGCGGACACGGCATTCCTCACCAACTTCGGCCCAGCCACCACGCTTCACGATCTTCAGGTCACCGCCGTCGTCGATCAGTTCGAACTCGACAATCCGGACCTCCTTACTCAGCTGCGTTAGTCCGGGCAGGACCACAGATCCTTGCGTCAGCGGCCCCGGTCATGAAAGCCTGACGATGTAATTTCCACTACGGATCGTCGGGCACGTACCTGCCCGTGGAAAGGAAGTGTGGCGTGGCCACTGTCTCGTTCAGGGACGCAACTCGCGTCTATCCGGGTGCAGATCACCCATCCGTCGACAAACTCAATCTGGAGATCGACGACGGCGAATTCATGGTCCTCGTCGGCCCGTCCGGCTGTGGTAAGTCCACCTCGCTCCGCATGCTTGCGGGCCTGGAGGAGATCAACGCCGGGGCGATCTGGATCGGTGAGCGTGACGTCACCGACCTGCCGCCCAAAGACCGTGACATCGCCATGGTCTTCCAGAACTACGCTTTGTACCCGCATATGTCCGTGGGCGACAACATGGCCTTCGCGCTCAAGATGGCCGGCGTACCCAAAGGGGAGCGCGACACGCGGGTCAAGGAAGCCGCTCACCTCCTCGGCCTGGAGGACTTCCTTAACCGCAAGCCGAAGGCTCTGTCCGGTGGCCAGCGGCAGCGGGTCGCCATGGGCCGCGCCATCGTGCGCTCACCGCAGGTGTTCCTGATGGACGAGCCGCTGTCCAACCTCGACGCCAAGCTTCGCGTCTCCACCCGTACCCAGATCGCGGCCTTGCAGACCCGGCTCGGTGTCACCACGGTGTACGTGACCCACGACCAGGTCGAGGCCATGACCATGGGCGACCGGGTTGCGGTGCTTAAGGACGGCCTACTGCAGCAGGTCGACACGCCGCTGAACCTCTACGACAAGCCGAACAACCTGTTCGTGGCGGGGTTCATCGGGTCGCCGGCGATGAACCTGATCGAAGGTGAGGTGGCATCAGACGGCATCCACATCGGCGACTATATCGTCCCCGTACCCCGCGACACCCTGGCCAAGGCGCCGGACGAAAAACGGCTCATGCTGGGTATCCGGCCGGAGAACTTCACCCTCGGCGAGGGCAGCGACGGCATCGGCATCGATGTCGCTGTTGTGGAGGAACTCGGTGCTGACGCGTTCCTGTACGGAACCGTCACCGGACTGAGCGATGAAGATCGACTGACCGCGAACCAGATCACGGCCCGCATCTCTTCGCGTACGCCACCGGAGCGTGGCTCCACCGTACGGCTCAGGATCGACGCGGAGCACGTGCACGTGTTCTCCGAGAAGACGGGTCTTCGGATCTCCCCTGACCAGCTCAGCCGCTCCGCCTGACGCAAGCAGCTCGGCCCTCCACATCTCGCTGTGGAGGGCCGAATGCTTTGTTTGACAAGATAAGCCAGTGCCAAGGTTCTCCTCCGCCAAGCCGGACACGCGGCTCCTCACCCTGCCCTGGGAGACGCCGCTGGCGGAATGGCCCGAGGACATGCTGGTCGCGCTGCCACGGGGGATCTCCCGCCACGTGGTGCGTTTCGTGCGGGTCGGCAACGATGTCTACGCGATGAAGGAAGTGCTCGAGCACCTCGCCGTTCACGAGTATCGGCTGCTGCGTGACCTCACTCGCTTGGACACTCCCTCAGTGGAGGCGGTCGGCGTGGTCACCGACCGGCTGGACACCGACGGCGAGCCACTCGATCCCATCCTGGTCACCAATCACCTGGAGTTCTCGCTGCCGTACCGGGCTCTCTTCAGCCGCGGCGTCCGCCAGGACACCGTCAACCGGCTGGTCGACGCTATGGTGGTGCTGCTCTCGCGGCTGCATTTGATCGGCTTTTTGTGGGGCGACGTATCGCTGTCCAATACCTTGTTCCGCCGCGACGCCGGAGCCTTCGCCGCCTATCTGGTGGACGCGGAGACCGGTGAGTTGCATGATCAACTCACCAACGGTCAGCGTGAGCACGACTTGGAGATCGCCCGCACCAACCTCTACGGCGAGTTCAGCGATCTGGAGGCTGGCGGTCTGCTCGATTCAGCACTCGACCCGCTCAAGCTGGTGGAATCGATCGAAAATCGGTACCGCGAGCTGTGGGCGGAGCTTACCGGCGTCGAGGAATTCGACACGGGCGAGATGCACCGAATCGAAAGCCGCGTCCGCCGGCTCAACGCTTTGGGGTTCGAC
>DATFOP010000469.1:0-5587 GCA_035265505.1 Propionibacteriaceae bacterium
GGGGTTGGTCGCCCGCCAGAACCAGCCGAGGAGCAGCGAAATCGGCACCAGCCCGACCCACATCCAGACGAAGACGAAGCCGAAGATTGGGTTGGTCAGCCGGTCCTGCCCAGCTATCACCGCCAGCGCTGCGATGGCGTACGCCGCCAAGATCAGCAGACGTCCAGCCCACCGGACAGCGGGATGGTCGACGACCTTGGTGAACCGTGGCAGCGGCACGCCGCTGACCGTCGCGAAACGAGGCGTTCGCCAGGCGAAGAGAAGCACGACGAACGTGATGATCAAGGCGATGGCCGCTCCTACGACCACGAACGTGAACGGCAGCGGAAGATCCTGCCGGGAGGCAATGCCGTGCTGCGGCAGCAGAACCGAGGTCATCGAGTCGAGCGGGGAATGACGTGAACGCAGGGCGCAACGGACTCGCACGTTGCTCGCAGCCACTCAATTGATCGACTTCTGCGCACGGTTCCCTCGATCTCTCGTGCTGGACATTGTGCGGCCCGATGGCCGCTGCTGGTGAGCCCATCGCCGGTCAAGTGTTCCAGGTGGAGCCATGGCGGCAACGCTGTCAACATCACACTGCTGCGGGCCCTTACGGCAAGGCACATCGGCACCTGGCTGGTTCCGCTATCGGGTCGTTGCGGCGATCCGCGGTAGTACGGTGAAGATCTGCCACTCGCGCTGGACTCGACTGCGCAGCTCGAAGGGACCCTCCATGCCGCGGCGATTGACCCCACTCGAGGTGTCGATGCTGGCGCTGGACACCGTACGAACTCCGGGACACGTCGGTACGGTCGACGTTTTCGATGCGGGTAGCGAAGGCTTCGATTACGAACGCCTCATCGCCTTGATTCGGGATCGGATCGAGTTCGTGCCTCTCTATCGGCAGCGGGTCCGGCCGGTACCAGCACGACTGGCAGCCCCTGTGTGGGTGGATGACGAGAATTTCGACCTCACCTTCCACGTTCGGCGCTCCGCGCTGCCGCGACCGGGCAACCTTGATCAACTGCACGAGTTTGTGGGGCGCGTACTGGCTCGGCGGCTGGACCTGTCACGACCTCTCTGGGAGATCTATCTGGTCGAGGGAATGGAGGACGGAGGCTTCGCGCTGGTGAGCAAGACGCACCTGGCCATCGTCGATGGCGTCGACGGGGTCGACCTCGGTCAGGTGCTGCTGGACGCCGACCATCGACCGCCGCTGACCTCGACCACCGCATGGGAGCCACGGCCCGAGCCGGGGTCGCTGGATCTGGTCGGAGGGGCGTTGTGGGAAAGCGCTCAGGATCCGGCCAAGGCGATCGAGAACCTGCGAGGCGCCTTCACCAGCGCCTTGGGAATGGCAATGGCGATCGGTGAGGCTGTCGGCGGGATAGGTGGCACTCTTGGTGAGCTGGCCGGAGATGCGCTCCGCGGTAGGCGTCCGGCGTCGGACTCACCCCTGGCCGGTGACGTGTCCGAGCAGCGTCGGGTTGATCTTCTGCAGGTGCCGTTGGCCCAGTTGAAAGCTATCCGGCAGGAGCACGACCACACCGTCAACGATGTCGTGCTGGCCGTGATCACTGGCGGCCTGCGGTCCTGGCTGCTGACCCGGGGGGAATCACTGAGTTCGAGCAGCACGCTGACCGCGCTGGTCCCGATGAGCGTGACGGAGGACGACGGTGAACCCACCTCGCTCGGCAGCAACGTCGCGCCCCATTTACAGACCCTGCCGATCGGGGAACCCAATGCGTTGATGAGGCTCCATCAGGTGGCTTACGCGACCAAGGCGCATAAGGAAAGCGGCCGTGCCGTCGGAGCCCGATCACTGTCCGACATCGCCGGCTTTGCGCCGTCGACTCTGCACGCCTTGGGCGTACGGGTCTCCACCGAGGTGCTGCGGAAGCAGCACGACATTCTGATCACCAACGTCCCCGGACCTCAAGTACCGCTATATGCCGCCGGTGCTCGGATGGTCGCTAGTTACCCTCTGCTGCCGCTGTCGGCGGCTCATCTGCTGACCATCGGAGTGACGTCCTACGACGGTGAGGTTTTTGTCGGCCTCACCGGGGACCGGTATGCCATCCGAGACCTGCATGTGTTGGCTCAATGCCTGATAGATGCCGTGCAAGAGCTGGTCGACACTGCCGCTGATGCGGCCACTCTGCGCCAGCCGACCCGTAAGGCCAGTGCGGCGGCTCGTCGCGCGGCCGTGAAGAAGGCCGCAGCCAAGCAGGAGGGGGCCCGGCGGATTGGTCGCCGGCCTACCAATCGTCAGGGCCTTAGTGGCCGTGAACGCGGACGCCGAGCCGAGGGCTAGATGGGGCAGACGGCGTTCATTCCCGCCAGCAAGGATCAGGCAAAAGCGCTGCGGAGCGGCGCGGATCCAGGCCTTCGTCGGGGTTGCGCGGTGACGCCGGCACTCCTGCGTGCTCTCGAACCGCAGACCACCACCGAGGAGGCGGAATTTGCTGCCCTCAGCAACGCAGGCGTACTGGCTCTGGTGGTAAGCCCGGAGCTCAGGCGGTTGGTACTCGCCGCCGAGCTCGAGCCGGCGCAGATCACTGCTACCGAGGATCCGTCCGGTGAGATCACGATTTCATCCCTTTCCTGGCCCCAGGTAAGGGCTCTGTTTCTCGATGAGCCCGCCGCCGCCGACGCGGTGCTGACAGCCCGGCGGGCGGTCGCCGAGACTGCGGGAGAGGTCACGCTGGCGACGGCGCTGCCGCTGCCAGAGGTGGGTGAGTTGCTCGACGGCTTCGACCTGCTGTGGTTTGCACCCGAGGAACTGGATCACCTTGGGCAGACCGGTGATCCGACGCGTATTGCCGCTAATCGGGCAGACTAGCCTTATGCCACGCTCAATCTGGAAGGGCGCCATCTCCTTCGGACTGGTCACGATTCCGGTGAAGCTCTTCTCGGCCACCGAGGAGAAGGACATCAGTTTTCGCCAGGTCCACCCCGAGGACGGTGGCCGCATCAAGTACAAGCGGGTGTGCGAGAAGTGCGGCAACGAAATCCCATTCGCCGAGATCGCCAAGGGTTATGAGATGCCCGACGGCCGCATGGTGATCTTGGAGAAAGAGGATTTCGACTCGCTACCGTTGGCGACCACCAAGGCGGTCGAGGTGGTGCAGTTTGTGGCCGAGCAGGACGTCGATCCGACCTACTTCGACAAGACCTACTTCTTGCAAGCAGATGGCCCAGGTGTCAAGCCGTACGTGCTGCTGCGCGACGCGCTCACCAAGAGTGGCCAAAGTGCGGTGGTCAAGGTGGCACTTCGCTCGCGCGAGGCATTGGCGCTTCTGCGGCCGAAGGACGGCGTGTTGTTGATGCACACCATGCTCTGGCCGGACGAGCTGCGGGACGGGTCATTCGCGGCGCCGCCGGCGGACGTGAAGGTTTCCGATGCCGAGGTGACCATGGCTCAGTCCTTCATCGATGCCCTGGCCGGGGACTTCAAACCTGAGGAGTTCACCGACTCGTACCGGGAGGCCCTGGAGACGCTGGTGCAGAGCAAGGCCGAGGGCATCCCTTTGGCCGAGGAACCAGAAGCCCCCAAGGAGGCGGAGGTCGTCGACCTCGTGGCCGCCTTGCGGGCCTCAGTCGAGGCGGCGAAGAAGCGTCGGGAGCAGGCGGAGCAGGCCACGGCGACGGGCTAACGTCGACGTCGTCTGATCACTTCCGGGCGGCTTGTGGACTTTCGTGCCGTCTAAGAGTTCCGACCAGCACAGGACTGATCACGACTTGCGGGAGCTGGACCGGAACTTGGCGTTCTCCCGACGCAGGCGCTCATTCGTGTCCTGGAGGTCGAGCACGATGGCGATCGCGTTCAGATTGAGTCCCTCGGCCACCAGGTCGGCGATGCGCCGCATGCGCGCGATGTCGTCGCTGCTGTAAAGGCGGGTACCACCCGACGTCCGACGAGGCTCGACCAGACCGGCCTTTTCGTATGCACGGAGGTTCTGCACGCCGGTCCCGACCAGATCCGCAGCGACGGAGATGCCGTAGACGCCGACCGTTGGGTCCGGCACGTGGGACGCCACGAGATTTCACCTCTATCGAGTCTGGAACTTGACTCGCATGTTAGCATGCGATAATCTATGAACGCCACCAGAGATAAGCGATGGCAAGGCATCGAATTCCTGTCATTCCATTGGAGGTGAAGCCATGGTGTTGATGCGCACCGACCCCTTCCGCGAACTCGACCGCTTGACCCAGCAGGTGTTCGGCACCGCGGCCCGGCCGGCGTTCATGCCGATGGACGCCTGGCGGGACGGAGAGGTATTCCGCATTGAGTTCGACCTACCCGGCGTACAAGCCAACTCCATCGATCTCGACGTTGAGCGCAACGTCTTGACGGTGCGAGCTGAGCGGCCAGCGCAGGAGCTGTCCGGAGAGCAGATCGCAGCAGAACGGCCGCGGGGTCTGTTCAGTCGCCAGCTGATTCTCGGGGACAACCTCGACCTTGACAAGATCAGCGCGACTTACGCCGACGGTGTGTTGAAGCTCGAGGTTCCGGTGGCCGAGCGGGCCAAGCCGCGCAAGATCTCGGTCGAGTCTGCTGACTCCAAGCGGACAATCGAGGCCTGAACCGCAAGCCGCCACCGAGTCTCGCAGCCGCTGCGGAATCTTCGCGCGCGGCTGCGAGACTCGCGCGCGGGGGTGAGGTGAGGCAGCTCCTAGATCACCGAGATAGCCACTGGTCACCGACCCGCTGCTGGGTCCGGAAACCGGCCAGCACCGCTGGAGCCGCGGACTCTTCCATCTTTCTGCCTAGCAGCGGGATGGCGACCTTCAGCTCACCGTCGAGAGCCACGATCGTTCCCCGGCCTCCGGGTGAGGAATGAAGCTGCCCACGAAGCGTCACCGGCTGTCCCAACACGGTCATGGTGATGTCCCCAGTACGCGACCCGTCGCCTGACGGACCATCCCACGTCACATCCTCGATCACCGTGAGCTGGCTTCCGGTGAATCGTGCGACAGACTCCGGGGCCGGCAGCGTACGCGAGCTGTGGGTGGCCGAGCCGGATACCGAGGTGTCGTAGCTGATCGACTCGGAGGCGACGCAAACCTCTTCCAGGTAGGCCTGATCCGTCATCATGGCGTACACCCGATCGGGGGACGCGGCGAAATCCAACCGAGCCGAAATGTCCATGTCGCACATCATGGCATCGGTGTGGACCGGCGGCAGGCATGACGTGGCTGGGCAACCCTGGGAAGATGGACGCGTGCCCACCGAATCGCGGATGATCTCCTTGGGCTTCGGCAAGTTCGTCCGCGCTGACCGCATCTTCGCACTCGAGCCGCTTCTCGGAGAGGCACGCGGCGACGGCCGCAGGACCAAGGTCTGGGTCGAGGGCATGCTCGAACCCATCATCGCTTCTCGTACCGAAGTGACGATCTTGCGCGATATGGGGCAGGATGCGGCGGCGGATGCGCCGCTGCTAGAGGAGGCGGTGGATCTGGCCTCGCGACTGGCTGCCGCCGCAGAAGCAGGCCGGGTTGATCTGAGCGATCTTGGACGCCGGGCCCGCCGTCTCCTGGCTTCCACCACGGCCGAGGATCAACTGCCCCTCCAACCGTAGTTTCGAATCTGCGGCAACACCCC
>DATFOP010000470.1:0-3139 GCA_035265505.1 Propionibacteriaceae bacterium
ACATCGATCAGCGCCGGCAGCTGCAGCAGCCACCCCGGCGCAACCGCATCGAGACAACGCAGAACCTCAGCGGCCGCAGGGCCTTTGGCGAGATCAAATATCGCATCAAGTACCGGGGCGTAAGGCTCACCAGCGCCGACGGGATGGCACTGTCCGACGCCAAGCAGCGCGACGGTCCCATCGAGGCCTGCCAAGAACGCCTCGACAATCGCCGTCTTGCCAATGCCGGGCTCACCGCTGATCAACATCAGCTGACGGCTACCTGACTCCGCCGCCGTCAGGCTGGTCCACAACGTCGACAGCTCAGCGTCTCGTCCGACCAAGCCCGCCGTGAATGTCTCCGGCGATTCAGGACGGGGAAAGGGCTGGGCGACGTCGGCCACAAATCGGTAACCGCGGCCGTGCACCGTGCGGATCACATTCTGGCGCTCACCGTCGTCACCGGTCGCTCGTCGCGCGGACTTGATGCGACTGGTGATTGCTGAATCGGAAATGAAGCGGTCGTGCCAGACCTGGTCCATCAGCTCCTGTTTGGTGACCAGGCGGTCTCGATGCCGTATGAGGTAGGCCAAAACCTCCAACACCTGCGGTTCTACGTGCTGCAGTACCCCTGCGCGGCGCAACTCGAAGCGGTCCAGATCCGCCGTCATGTCTCCGAACTGGTACACCGCGTCCGCCGCGTGCGGACCCGACCCTGCCATCTTCACATTCTCTCCACGCAACCTCCACGCCAGCACCACGACTCAGTGCGGCCGATGCTCCTAACGTCATGGTGGGCAATCGCAGCAGCCGCCGACAAGAGGCCCGTACGTGCGAAGGAGGTGACGCCGGTGATGGTCACGATTCTGGCCTGGACCGGCGCCTTACTCTCCTGTCTGCTCACCATCCCGCAAGCCGTACGGACATTGCGCAGCGACCGGCTGGATGGGCTCTCCGCCACGACGTACTGGATCATCTTCGGAAACGCCGTCGTATGGGCAACGTGGTCAGCGCTCACCGGCGAATACGCCGCAGGGGTGCCGGCGCTAGTCAACGGTCCGGCGGCGTTGCTGATTCTTCGCCGGCTGCATCGCAGCCAGCGGTCGGTGGCGCACGTTGCTGGACACCAGGTCTCCCCATGCGAACCCGGCCTTCCGCTGCAGCCGCCACCGGGGTTTGCTGTCAGCGCATGTCCGTAGCGCCGCCCGTGGAGGTGATGATCACCGATTTCGGCCGCAACAGTTCCCAGGCATTGTTTGCAGTGTCAGCGCTGCTGTGGCCCTGATATGAGAGAGCCGTTTCTGTCGTGAGTCACTGCTCTGGCCGGATGTTCTGGTTGAGGTGGAAGACGTTGTCGGGGTCGTACCGCCGCTTGACTGCGGCGAGTCGGGCCAGCTTGGCGGCAGGGTATGCCCGGCGCACTCCGCTCTCACCCTCGTCGGCGAGCGTGTTGACGTAGACGCCACTCGCGAAAGGCTCGAGCGCGGCGCCAAACCTTCGGGCAGCATCCATCTGCTCGTCGTCCTCGGCGGGGTCGGTCCAGCCCGCAGATGCGACGAATTCGACGAACGCATGGCGATGGCTGAAGGCGCTCTCGTCGTCGGACGTTGCGGCGATCGCGCCGCCATAACCCTGAAGTGAACCGGCCGCCAATCTGGTTCTCCGGCCGCTCGGGTCGGCCCCCTGGGACAGGAACGCGTCGATCGCTTCATCGGAGAGTTCCGACAAGTAGTGACCCTTGAAGTACCGTCGCCGCGTACCTGGGCGGTGCCATTCGTCGTCCATGCTTTGCAGGTGCAGGTAGGACAGCCCTTGAACCCGCTCGGCCAGCGGGGTGCCGAGGCTGGCCATCAACGGCACCAGCCGCCGACCCTCGTCCGGATCGCCGACCCAGACGAAGCCCAGGCTCGCCACCGTACGGTTCCGCAGCTGTGGGAGCACGTCCGGGGAGTTGGGCATCGTCCCGACCCAGGCAAGTGGTGTCGCCTGTTGGGGGACGCCGTTGCTCAGCAGGTCGCGCCAGCGGCGCATGGCGGACCCTGCCTCGGCTATGTCGAAGGTGTAATCGATGATCAACGCGGCGGTGCCGATCTCGTGGAGCCGGAACTCGAACTCGGTGACGACCCCGAAGTTTCCTCCGCCGCCGCGCAGCCCCCAGAACAGGTCCTCGTGCTCCGATTCGCTGACACGCAACGTCGCACCCTCCGCGGTGACGATCTCGTACGAGACGACGTTGTCGCACGCTAGACCGAAACGCCTGGCCAGCCAGCCCATGCCACCGCCGAGTGTCAGTCCGCCCACTCCGGTGTGGGAAACGTTGCCCGCGGTGGTCGCCAGCCCCCACCGCTGGGCGGCCCGGTCCAGGTCCCCGAGCAGCGCGCCGCCCTGGACCGATGCGCGCCGGACCTCCGGGTCCACTCGGACCGTGCGCAATCCGGCCAGGTCGATCATCAGTCCGCCGTCCGGTACGGAGATCCCCAGGACGCTGTGGCCGCCACAGCGCACCCCGATCTCGAGGTCGTTCCTCCGCCCAAAGTCGATGGCGGCCGCCACATCGGCGCTGCTCGCACACCTCACCACAAGAGCTGGGCGGCGATCGACCATCGCATTCCAGACGGCACGAGCCGCGTCATAGCCGTCCTCACCGGGCACCAGGATCTCCCCGTCGACGCCTCGTTGGAGCCGACTCACATCAACTCGGTTGCCGCTGATCATCTGGATAGTCACCTCTCTATTCGACCGCCAGGGCCGTGATCTCCTTCCGGGAGCCGGCACTAGTTCTCGACATCATCCAGACTGACTCGGCTGAGGTCTAGAACTCATCCCTCCCGCACCGGCCCCTTGAGGGTTGCGAAGGCTCTCTACTCCGACGCGGCCGAGGCGTTCGCGACGCTCCGATGCCGCAACCGCTCGTTTCTGCTATCCGCTGACGTCGATTCCAGGTGGGGTCAGTGACCAGCGAGCACGTTTTTCAGAGCAGCGATCCCAACACCAACTGTCAGCATCGCAAGCGCGTAGGCGAATGCTCGGGCCCGCCTCGCGCCGCCACGGCGGGCGACGGCATATCCAACCAGCGCGATGAAGGCAGCGAGTTCGAACTCCGCGAACTGGAGTTCTACAGACGGCGGCAAGATGAGCACGGGGATTGATACCAACAGCG
>DATFOP010000471.1:0-6664 GCA_035265505.1 Propionibacteriaceae bacterium
CCGGAACGTTGATGGCGGGTCAGTACACGGCAGGTAGGGCCGAGCTTGCCCAGGCCGCGTTTGCGGCGTACGAGGAACTGGCCGCCCGGTTCGACCTGATCATCAGCGAAGGGGCGGGGTCGCCGGCCGAGATCAACTTGCGGTCTGGCGATTACGTCAACCTAGGCCTGGCTCGTCAATTCAATTTGCCGGTGGTCGTCGTCGGCGACATCGACCGCGGCGGGGTCTTCGCCGCCCTGTACGGCACAGTCGCGCTCCTCGAGCCCGCCGACCGCGCCCTGGTCCGCGCCTTCCTGATCAACAAGTTCCGGGGGGACGAAGCAGTCCTGCGACCTGGTTTGGACGAATTGACGGCACGGACTGGCGTGCCGTTCGCCGGCGTGCTGCCCTGGCTGCACGACCTCTGGCTGGATGCGGAAGACACCTTGGAGGTGGCGCGGTGGCCCCACCCCGGCGCGGTTGAGCACTCCCTGCGGGTAGCGGTGATCCGCCTGCCGAGGATGTCCAACATCACCGATGTCGATGCCCTCGCCGCGGAACCGGGCGTCGAGGTGGTGCTGACCGCGGACGCCGCCGTCATCGCCACCGCCGACCTCGCGATCGTGCCTGGTACCAGGTCCACCGTGCACGACCTGGTGTGGTTGCGGCAACGCGGCCTGGCCGCCGCACTGGCCTCCCGGGCGGAACATCGGGCGCCTGTCCTCGGTCTCTGCGGCGGTTATCAGATGCTCGCCTCGGCCATTGAGGATCCGGTGGAATCGGGGTGCGGCCGCGTGGAGGGCCTCGGCATGTTGCCCGTTACGATCCACTTCTCGGAGGGCAAGGTCCTTGGCCGGCCGAACGGACTCTGGCACGGCCACGAGGTGCAGGCGTACGAAATCCACCACGGAGTCGCCCACATCAACGGCGAAGCGGAGGCGTTCCTGGACGGCTGCCGGGTCGGCCAGGTCTGGGGAACGATGTGGCACGGGGCCCTGGAGAATGACGAATTCCGGCGGGCCTGGCTAGCCGAGGTTGCGACGGCCAGCGGCTCAACCTGGCTGCCCCAGCCCGATGCGCCAGGATTCGCAGGACGGCGGGAGGCGATGATCAACCAGCTCGCTGACGCGATCGAGGATCACGTGGATGTGGAGTTGATCGTTGGGGGTGGTCACCGGTGAAGATCCATGTCCTGGTGATCGGCATCGGGACCGGCAACCTGGACCACCTCACTCGAGAGGCCATTGCCGCCCTCAACGAAGTGGATCTGTTCCTGGTGGCCGACAAGGGCCACGCCAAACGTGATCTTGCCACCCTCCGCACAACGATCTGCCAGACGTTCATCACGCATGATCACTACCGAATGGTCGAGGTGCCGGACCCGGAGCGGGACCGAGCGGCGGGCGACTATTCCGGCGCGGTTCGAGACTGGCACGCAGCCCGGACGCAGGCGTACGCGGCCGTAGTCCATGACCAGCTTTGGGCTGGCGGCACCATGGGATTCCTGGTGTGGGGTGATCCCGCGTTCTACGACAGCACGATTCGGCTGGCGAAGGATCTATCCGATCATGGGATCGAGGTCGACCTGCGGGTCGTGCCGGGCATCAGCAGCCTGCAGCTGCTCGCGGCCCGGCACCAGATCGGACTCAACCAGATCGGTGGATCCATCCACGTCACGACCGGCCGCCGGCTGATCGAGGAATATGCGCCGCAGCTAGGTGATGTGGTCGTCATGCTGGACGGTGAGCTGGCATGTGGGCGCTTGATCGACCGCCATCCCGATCTTCAGATTTTCTGGGCAGCGCAGCTCGGCCTCCAGTCGGAGGTGTTGGTCGCCGGGCGGCTGACAGACGTCCTGCCGCACATCCGTGATACCCGCGCCGAAATTCGGGAGCATGACGGCTGGGTGATGGACACGTACCTGCTTCGCTGTCCGTCGTGACGGGGTGCTAGACACCTACCTGCTCCGCTGTCCGTCGTGACGACCAGGGGTTCGGCATTGACCTCGATCCTGCCCGCCCTACCGACCGGCAACCCCCAGTTTCCCGATTTCTTGTGCCGCACAAGGCCACAGATGCGCCGCCAGTCTTGGGCTAAGCAGGTGCGTCTTTCCGCACAAGGCCACAGATGCGCCGATCTAGGGCTGGGCGGGTGGACCAGTCAAAAGAGGCACCATCGGCCTGCATTATGCCTACCGCGTGGAGACCGCACGGCTGCTCTGGAGGGCGACGCTTTGTTGCTCCACCGAGCGAGTGGTCGCAAGCCGGTGGAGGGCACCCAGGCGATTAAGGGCGCGGAGGGCGGGCTGATGCGTCTGGAGTGAAACACCGCAACCGAGCTGACCTTGTCTTCCCCCGCCGAAGCGCTTCGCTCCATGCCCCGCCACCGCAATGGCAGGGCCACCGCTAGCCGAGCCGGACTGAAGCGCTGACCGATGTCACGGTCATGATCACCACGATTCGTTTGGGGTTGATCCGGGGTGGCCGGTAGCGCTCGGCGTAACGCCGCTCGGCGTCGGCGACCGCTTCGGCGCCTGCCTCCACCCGGACCGGACCTGACAGGGTGATCCAGCGCGCTCCGTCCACCGAGCAGAGGGCCGCGGTGGCGCCCAAACGGCTGGCGTTTCGCGCCTTGACAGTGTCGCCGGACGTGATGACCCGGGCCGTCTGGGTTGCCGAATCAAAGGTGAAGCCGACCGGCACGACATGCAGGGCGCCGCTGGATCTCACGGTGGTGAGGGTGGCCAGGTGGCGTTCAGTCAGAAAGTCAGCGGCCGCTTCGGGCAGCGCCGCGGGGTCGAACTTCACCGAGGTACGTCCTCGAGATCGCCCTCCACCTCCAGATAGACCTGTTGCATGGCGGCCAGTAGATCGGAATCCGGCTCGGCCCACAGCCCGCGATCGACAGCTTCGTGCAGCTTTTCGATGATCCCCCGCAGCGCCCAGGGGTTCGCGTGTTTCATGAAGTCCTGGTTGTGTTGGTCCAAGACATAGTTCTCGGCCAGTTGGGCGTACATGCCGTCAGTCACTACGCCGGTGGTCGCGTCAAATCCGTACAGATAGTCCACCGTGGCCTCCAGCTCGAAGGCGCCCTTGTATCCGTGGCGCTGCATGGCGGAGATCCAGCGTGGATTGACAACCCTGGCTCGGAAGACCCGGGCGGTTTCTTCGGTCAGCGACCGGGTACGGACCGCGTCGGGTCTTGTGGAGTCGCCGACGTAGGCCTTCGGGGGCGCACCGGTGAGAGCCCGCACGGTGGCCACCATGCCGCCGTGGTATTGGAAGTAGTCGTCGGAGTCGGCAATGTCGTGCTCGCGGGTGTCCAGATTCTTCGCCGCCACACCGATCCGGCGGTAATTCGCCTCCATGTCGGCCCGCGCCGCCACGCCATCGAGATCACGGCCATAGGCGTAGCCGCCCCACGTCGTGTAGACCTCGGCCAGGTCTGCGTCGCTTCGCCAGTTGCCGGCCTCCATCAGGGGCAGGATGCCGGCCCCGTACGAACCAGGCTTGGAACCAAAGATCCGGGTGGTGGCCCGGCGCTGGTCGCCGTGCGCTTGAAGGTCGGCGAGGGCGTGCGCTCTGGGGAAGTTCGTCTCGAGGGGCTCGTCAAGGTTGACGACCATCCGTACCGCGTCGTCCAGCATGGCAAGCACGTGCGGGAAGGCGTCCCGGAAGAAGCCGGAGATCCGGACGGTGACATCGATCCGCGGCCGGCCCAGCTCTGCCAGACTGATCGGCTCCAGGCCGATCACCCGGCGAGACGCCTCATCCCAGGTCGGAGCCACACCCAGCAGGGCGAGAACTTCGGCGATGTCGTCGCCGGAGGTGCGCATGGCCGAGGTGCCCCAAACCGACAGGCCCACCGACGGTGGATAGCCGCCGGTCTCGTCGAGGTGGCGGCGCAGCAGCGACTCGGCCATCGCGTGACCCGTAGCGTAAGCCAGCCGCGAAGGGATGGCCTTCGGATCGACGGAATAGAAGTTGCGTCCGGTCGGAAGCACGTTGACCAGGCCCCGCAGCGGAGAACCGGACGGACCCGCCGGCACATAGCCGCCGTCCAACGCGTGCAGCGTGGCGGTGATCTCGGCGCTCGTACCGTCCAAGCGCGGCACCACTTCACGGCAGGCGAATCGAAGAGCGGCAGTGACGTCGTGATTCGGCTCGCCGATGATCTTCGCCGCGATCTCGTCGATCACGGCCTCGCTCCAGCCCGCCATGGCGAGCTCCTCCACCAGCACCCGGGCCCGCTGCTCGACTTGATCGACCTCGGCGGTGGGGGCGTGCTCAGCCAGGCCGAGGGCCGCCCGCAGCCCCGGCACGCCGTTGACCTGACCGCCGAAGACTTGACCGGACCGCAGGATGGCAAGTACCAAGTTGATCAACTCCGCACCCTCGGGAGCCTGTCCAAGGATGTGCAGGCCGTCCCGAATCTGGGCGTCCTTGATCTCACACAACCAGCCGTCGACGTGGAGTACGAACTCGTCGAAGCCGTCGTCGTCCGGGCGCTCGGCCAGTCCAAGATCATGATCGAGCTGCGCGGCCTTGATCAAGGTCCAGATCTCACCGCGCATGGCTGGCGCTTTGGCCGGGTCCATCGCATTGACGTTCCCGTATTCGTCGAGCAGCTGCTCCAACCGCGCGATGTCGCCGTACGTCTCCGCCCGAGCCATCGGTGGCACCAGGTGGTCGACGATCGTCGCGTGTGCCCGCCGCTTGGCCTGAGTGCCCTCGCCCGGATCGTTGACCAGGAACGGATAGATCAGCGGAAGCGAACCGATCGCCGCGTCGGTGCCGCAGGAGGCTGACATGCCGAGGTTCTTGCCGGGAAGCCACTCCAGGTTGCCGTGCTTGCCCACGTGGATCACCGCGTGGGCGCCGAAATCCCTCTCCAGCCAGCGATAGACGGCGAGATAGTGATGGGACGGAGCAAGATCAGGATCGTGGTAGATCGCGATCGGGTTCTCGCCGAACCCCCGCGGCGGCTGCACCAAGACCACCAGGTTGCCGGCCTGTAGGGTGGCGGCCACGATCTCGCCGTCTTGGTCCCGTGAGCGATCGACGAACACGTCGCCGGGAGCCGGACCCCAAGCGTCGGTCACCGCATCGACAAGATCATCAGGTAGATCGGCCAGCCACCGCCGGTACGTGCTGGCCGAAATCCGCACTGGCTGGCCCGAGAGCTGGTCCGAGGTGAGCCATTCCGGATCCTGGCCGCCGGCGTTGATCAAGGCGTGGATCAGGGCGTTGCCGGCCGTGGTGTCCGGATTCTCGCCGGGGACCGGGTCGAGCGGGCCCGTGCCGGGGATCGCGCCTTCGGGTCCGAGGTTGTATCCGGCCCGGCGCATCGCCTGGAGCAGCCGGATCACCGAGGCTGGGGTGTCGAGCCCGACCGCGTTGCCGATCCGGGAATGCTTGGTCGGATAGGCGGAGAGGACGATGGCGATCTTGCGCTCCCCCGGCGGGATGTAGCGGAGACGGGCGTGGTTGACCGCGATCTCGGCGACCCGGCGGCAGCGTTCATGATCGGGCACGTAGCGCGGCAGCCCGTCGGCGTCGGTCTCTTTGAAGGAGAACGGCACGGTAATGATCCGGCCGTCGAACTCTGGTACCGCCACCTGGGTGGCCACATCGAGCGGGGTCATGCCTTCGTCCGAAGCAGCCCACGAAGCGCGGTCCCAGGTCAGGCAGAGCCCTTGCAGGATGGGGATGTCCAGCTCGGCCAGCGCCCGTACGTCCCAGGCCTCGTCATTCCCACCGGCGGACGCGGTGGCCGGCTTGGTGCCGCCCGCGGCGAGCACCGTTGTGATCAAGGCGTCGAGGGTGCCCAGAAAGGCCAGGAGATCCGTCGGCGCCTCCCGCAGCGAGGTCGCGTATATCGGAACCGCCAATCCGCCGGCCCCGTCGACGGCGTCGGCCAGTGCCTCGACGTATGCCTTATTGCCGGCGGCGTACTGAGCCCGGTAGAAGAGGATTCCCACCCGGGGCCGTTGCGCTGAGCTCGTCGACGAGCGCCGGAGTTCACCCCAGCTGGCCTGCTGGATCGGTGGGTCGAAACCAACACCGGTCAGCAGGACGGTGTCGGACAGGAAAGCGGCGAGCTGACGGAGGTTCTGCGAGCCACCCTGGGCCAGGTACACGTGCGCCTCCGCGGCGACACCGATGGGCACGCTGGAGAGCTGCATCAGTGCCGCGTCCTGCACTTGCTCACCTCCAACGACGACCAGCGGCCTCGCCAGAGCGCGCAGCGTGGCGACCTCGGCGGCGTACGTCTGCGGCGACCCGAGCACCCGCAAGATGATCAGGTCGCAGCGGGCAAGTTGGTCGGCGAGCGAGTCGATCCGTGTCTTCGCCGGATTGGCGTAGAGGTAGTAAGACCCCGAAGCCCGCGCGGAGAGCAGATCCGTGTCCGAGGTCGACAGCAGCGCGATCCGCGGTGCATCGACTCCCGACAACGTCACTCCCCTCCAGCCAAGGCCCTGCGCAGCCTAACCCGCGTCCTTGCCAGTAGGTACCAGCCGGACAGGAGTCATCAATGGCCCCGCCCCATTTGTTCGCAGAATTGAACCTTTGAGCCCGGCCGGTGGAGGCAATCTAGGAGGCATGAAGACATCGCTGTCCACGCTCCTCAGGAATGTCCCCTTACCAGAGCCGTATCTGATCGGGATGGGCGTGGGGTACGGACT
>DATFOP010000472.1:0-2513 GCA_035265505.1 Propionibacteriaceae bacterium
GGCGTAGTACTCACACTGGATGGGGATGAGGATCTCCGATGCGGCCACCAGGGCGTTCAGCGTGAGCAGTCCGAGCGATGGCGGGCAATCCAGGAACACATAGTCGGTCGGGTGGTCGCTGAGATAGGCCGTAAGTGCCCGGGACAAGCGGTTTTCGCGTGCTACCAAGGAGACCAGCGCGATCTCGGCACCGGCGAGGTCGATGGTGGCCGGCAAGACCTTGAGATGTGGTGCCTCAGGGGATTCCACGACGTGGTCCGCCATCGCGGCACCGCTGAGCAGGACCTCATACGTTCCCGGTGTTCCGGCGGTGTGGTCAATCCCGAGGGCGGTGCCGGCGTTTCCTTGAGGATCGAGGTCGACCACCAGAACCGACAAGCCACCGAGAGCTAATGCTGCCGAAAGGTTGACGACCGTGGTGGTTTTTCCGACCCCACCTTTCTGGTTCGCCACGACGAGGATCCGTGCTTCGGCCGGCGAAGGGAAGCGAAAGTCTCGGCCCGTTTCACGTGAAACATCGGTTTCAGGCTCGGTTGGCGGTGAAGCGAACTCGTCCTCATCGAAGTGGGCCCGCCTGGGACCCGGCGGGCGAAGGCGTGGATCTGGCTGAGTTGCCGGTGGGGCGCTCGGCATGGCCTGGCTGACAGCCCGCCTAGGCCAGTCGATCGTTTCTCGTGAAACATTGGGCCAGCCGAGCCGCTCCACGACATGCACGGCCCGCGGCCAGCCGAGAGTGGGCGCGACTTCGACTTTGGTGACGGGACCGACGCCGACCTCGGACGAGGGATCGCTGTTCATCACTCTCCCGTGTTCCTGGTGCTTTCCGTCGATACGCTATCGAGATCCACTCAGTCGTTCGGTCAGGCGCGCGGCGAGATCACAAATCCGTGATCCGGACCACGTAGGCTGCTTCGGCACGCGGATCGGCCCGTGCGGTCACGAGCTCCGCAGCCAGCCGATGCCGGGTAAGCACCTCTGCAGCCTGGTCGATCTCGGCCGTGACGTTCCGACCTTTCAGGGCAAGGATCACCCCGCCTGAACGCCGGAGCCGATCGCACCACCCGATGAGCCGGTCGAGCGGCGCGAGGGCTCGCGCGACCACGATGTCGTACCGCCCCGTGTACTCCTCCGCTCGAGCCCGCACGACGGCGACCTGCGTGAGTTGGAGCTCGTCCACCGCCTCGACGAGAAAGGTGAATCGCCGCAGGAGCGGCTCGAGGAGTGTGACCCGGAGGTCCGTTCGGAGGAGGGCCAGCGGGATCCCCGGTAGACCGGCGCCGCTGCCTACGTCGACCACGGTGCTGTCACGCTCGATCAGACCACCGAGTGCGGCGCTGTTGAGAATGTGCCGCTCCCACACCCTGCCCGCTTCCTTCGGACCAAGCAGCCCGTACGCGACTCCCTTGGTCGCTAATATGTCGACATATTGACTAATGCGGACGGCCTGGTGCCCGTACAGCTCGCGGGCAACCTTCTCGGCAATTGCCGCCGGGGCGCTCGTCACGGGCTCTGATCAGGCGGGATGGACGACTACGTGTCGCCGGGGCTCCTCGCCCTCGGACTCACTGGTCAGGCCAGCGGCCACGACGGCATCGTGCACGATCTTGCGCTCGAACGGGTTCATCGGCGCCAGCGGGACTCGTTCCTTGGTGTTCTGGGCTTCGGATACCGCCTCGGCTGCCAGCCGGACGAGCTGCTGGCGGCGGCGCTCGCGGTAACCGGCGACGTCCAACATGAGGCGGCTACGGCTGCCGGTCTCGCTCATCACGGCCAACCGGGCCAGCTCCTGCAGCGCGTCGAGGACTTCACCGTTCGCACCGACGAGCACCTCCGAATCGCTGACGATGGAGACATGAGCGCGGTCTCCTTCGATGTAGGTGTCGATGTCCCCGTCAAGATCGGCGATGTCGAGCAATTCCTCGAGGTAGTCGGCGGCAATCTCCGCCTCAGTCTCCAGGGGGTTGCTGTCGTCGTCAGCCGTTTTCTGACCTTCGCCAGGATCAGTGTCCGCCTCATCGTCGGGCACAAGACCGGCGCCGGCCTCGGGCACCAGACCAGCGCCGGCCTCGGGGCCAGGTTCGTCGGTGGAAAGCTCAGACGTGACGTCCTCGTTCTCCGGCAGGTCGCTCACAACCCCTCCTGATATTGCGGCCAGAACTCAACTCTTGCGTTGGGATCGGCTCTGCTTGCGCGGCTGTTGCCTAACCACCCGTGGCGTCGCCGCAGCCGCCGCGCCACCCCCGTCGGGTACGGGCGCCAACGGCCGGGCCCCGTTGCCGATGTCAGGCTCAGGCCCGTCAGGCTCTTGTCCTTCCGGTTTGCCCTTCCCGTGCGCTCGCCGCCGCGCCTCCCAGGCGTCGTACGCCGGCGTCCCGGGAGCCGGATTGCGCCGAATGACGTAGAACTGCTGGCCCATCGTCCACAGGTTGGAGGTGAACCAGTAGATCAGCACGCCGACGGGGAAGTTGATGCCGCCCACGGCGAAGATCAGCGGGAACACGTAGAGCATGATC
>DATFOP010000473.1:0-2615 GCA_035265505.1 Propionibacteriaceae bacterium
GCGACCAGATCGGTGAGTCGGTGGAGCCCGAAGAACTCGCCGTCGGACGAGCGGGCGTCTGTGACTCCGTCGGTGAACAGCAAGATCCGGTCACCTGGCTCGAGCCGCTCCTCAGCGATTTCAGGGGTCACGCCCACTCCGAGCGGCAACCCACGGCCACCCTCCAGGGTCTTGACGGCGCGACCGTTGCGCAGCAGCAGTGGCGCAGGATGACCGGCGCAGTGCCAGGCCAACAGTCCAGACGCGAGGTCCAGTTCGGCGAGGACGGCGGTCGCGAAGCGTTCGCCGTTGAACTGCGCGTTGAGCGCGGTGTGGATTGCGACAAGCGTGGCGGGCAGGTCGAGGTCATCCCTGCGGCTGTTGCGGTACGCGGCGATCGCCACCGTCGCGAGCAATCCGGCGTCTAGTCCATGCCCCATTGCATCGAAGATCCCAAACCGCGCCCTTGTGAGGTTGCCCCGAGTTCCGTAGAACTTCGGTGACGGTCCGCTGAGGTTCAGGCTGCGGTCATGTTCTCATCGTGTATATCGGGGCTGACAGTTCCGGCGACATGTTCTTCGAGTGCGGCGCGCAGCTTGGTGAGGTGCATGTGCCCGTTGACCCGGCGGAACTGCTTGCCGGCTTCGATGATCCCGGCGGCGCACCAGCGCAGCGCCATGGTCCCGTCGCGCCAGCGTTTGACGTTGACGGAGTGGTCGCGGGCGATGGAGATCATCGACTCGATCGCGTTGGTCGACCGCAGCGTCCGGGCGAGTGTGGGCGGGACGCCCAGGTGCAGGATCGAGATGGTCTCCTCCAGCCCTTCCCGCAGCGAGGCGGCCGCGCCGGGGTGGGTCTTGTCCAGCTCGGCGGCCAGCCCGCGCAGCTGGCCCTCGGCCTCGACCGCGCTGGCGGCGTGGTAGGCCTTGCGCATCCGCGCCTCGACGACACCGCGCAAACGCTGCGGCAGCCGGTCCCGGACGTTGCGGATCTTGTGCAGCTGGCAGCGCTGGATGACCGGCCGGTCGAACACGTCGCGCACGGCGCGGCGCAGCGCCTTCGCGCCGTCGATGACGACCAGGATCGGCTTGGTGGTGTCCAGGCCGCGCTCGCGCAGCCCGACCAGCAGGTCCCGGGCCAGGGTCGCGTTCTCCGTCGACCCCTCAGCGAGGGCGAGCGGGTGCTTGGTCCCGGTGATGTCGATGCCGAGCGCGACCACGCAGCAGTGCTCGGCGAAGTTGACCCCGTCGATCATCAGCGCAACCAGATCCAGCGTGCTCAGATCGGCGCTGAGCAACTGGTCGAGGGCGTGTTCGGTGCCGGCGACGAATCGCCGGCTGATCGCCGACTTGGACGTCCCGGACGCGCTGGCTTCGACGTCGGCGCCGACCGGCTCCAGCCCGGTCGCGTACCTGCGGGTGGACAGCTTCGCCAGCATCCGCGCCAGCGCCATCTCGGTGAGCAGCTCGGTCGAGGAGAACAGCTCGTAGGCCGGCACCGGCACCTCGGCCGACCCGTCCGCGGTGCGCACCCGCGGCCGGTGGACGGGCACCCGACGGCCACCGAGCACCACCGACCCGGCCTCGGTGCCGTGCCGCACCGCCATCCGGTCCGGATCGTGCCTGCCCTTCGGCCCGGCCAGCGCGGTCACCCCCTCGGCCATCAGGGTGTCCATCACCTGCAGCCCCGCGCCCACGGCCAGCGCCAGCAGTCCCTCCCGCAGCTGCCCGACCAGCTCACCCATGGCCACACTCACCGCATCCGGCACCACGACCTCGGTCCCGGTACTCGTCGGCGCGACGTTCTTCTGGTAGGTCTTGCTCACAGCGGTCCCCTTCTCGTCGGAGTTCTTGGCGGAACGCCCGACACCTACCAGACGGCAGGTCTCGAGCGGGGGACCGCCACCTCAACTTCTACGAGACCCGGGACAACCTCCCAAGTGATCCGGGTGCAGGTTAGGCAGTGAGCGCGGTGGGTAGCACCTCCTCGATTCGGTCGCGGTCCGATGATGTGCATCCAGCGCCTTGGCGAGCATTTCCAGACCCAGGTAGCGCGTTGCTCGATCCATTCGTCGTTCTGCTCGGCGAGGCCGGCGCCGACGAGGCGAATGAGCGCCGCCCGAGTTCAGATCACTGACGCGGGTGCTACACCGTTCCAGCCTGCGCCGCCTGCAGCAAAGCCAGGACGTGTCGCGTGGCGGTCTCTCGCGCGAGCATGACGAGTTCGTCCGGGAGGACCTGGTAATGCGCGCCGACCAGGGCGCCACCGTGAAACTGGCTCCACAAGGCTTGTTGATCGCCCTTGCCGTCCCGGAAAGGATCCGCATGCCCGAGCGAGCGGGCAGAGTCGGCGCGTTGCTGGAAGCGTTGAGTGCCGGGGACATGCAGCGCGTGCTGGCCGAGATCGACGATGATGTCGCGTGGCGGCTGCCCTCACTCGGACACGTGCGCCAGGGGCGCGCTGCGACAACCGAGGAACTGCAGCGCACGGCCCTGATCTCGATTTCCGCATCGTGCATGTCGTTGAGCATGGGCCGCCCGGTATGACGTCGAGAACCACCTTGGGCGGCACGGTGTACCACGGCCCAGGAGTCGCGGTCCTGCGGTACGAAAACGACAAGATCGTGGAGTTCTCCG
>DATFOP010000474.1:0-2625 GCA_035265505.1 Propionibacteriaceae bacterium
AGGGCGTCGAGCGGTTCGAGCATCGGCGTTACTCGGAAGTAGTTGTAGTACTTCCGGATGGCCCCGGTGCCGGACTGCTGGAAGTGCGTGAAGCCGGACGCGATCTGGTTCTCGTAGATCTGCGGTGGGACGCCCTCCGTGGTGAGGTCGTACAAGCCGTAGCCGGTGGGGTAGGCACCGGAGTAGGCGCAGGCTGAGACCATGCCGAACGGATACGTGGCGCCCGGATGAGTGTTGCCGACCTGCGGCTTGGGCCACCACCAGGTTGCTGCCAAGCCACGCGGCTCTGGTAGATCGGTGGCGGAGGTTCCGATGAAGGGATCGACATGTTCGAGCATGGTGAGGTCATTCTGACGTCATGCGGTCAGTTCTCACGACGGCGACCGTATGTGCGACGCATTTCCGGCGAGTTTCAGCGGCGTGACAGCTGCTCGCGCGATGCGACGATGCGCGGCCGCTGCCCGCGCGATGCGACTTCGTGCGGCCGCCGCCCGCGCGAAGATAGTCTTTAGCGCTTGAGCGCCGTCCCAGCCGGGGGTGGCGCAAATGGTGAGGAGAAGCACGCGTGGCCGCGACCAGCCGTCTGGACAATGTGATCAGCCTGTGCAAGCGCCGGGGGTTCGTCTTCCCCTCGGGGGAAATCTACGGGGGCACCCGGTCGGCCTGGGACTACGGACCGTTTGGCGTGGAGCTCAAGGAAAACATCAAGAAGCAGTGGTGGCGAGCTGTGGTGACCGCCCGTGACGACGTCGTCGGTCTTGATTCCTCGATCATCCTGCCGCGCCAGGTATGGGTCGCCTCCGGTCACGTCAGCGTCTTTCACGATCCGCTGACTGAGTGCTTGTCCTGCCACAAGCGTTTCCGCGCCGATCACCTCGAAGAGGAGTTCGAGGCCCGCAAATCGCGGCCACCGAGCGGCCTCGAGGAGATCGCCTGCCCGAACTGCGGGACCCGCGGGCAGTGGACCGAGCCGCGCGACTTCAACATGATGCTCAAGACCTATCTCGGGGCGGTGGAGGATGAGTCGGGGCTGCATTATCTGCGACCAGAAACCGCACAGGGCATCTTTGTGAACTTCGCCAACGTGGTGACCGCGAGTCGCAAGAAGCCACCGTTCGGCATCGGCCAGGTCGGCAAGTCCTTCCGTAACGAGATCACGCCCGGGAACTTCATCTTCCGGACCCGGGAGTTCGAGCAGATGGAGATGGAGTTCTTCGTCGAACCGGGCACCGACGAAGAATGGCACCAGTACTGGATCGATGAGCGGACGCGCTGGTACGTCGACCTCGGCATCTCCCAGGACAATCTCCGCCACTTCGAGCATCCGAAGGAGAAGCTGTCGCACTACTCCAAGCGAACGGTCGACATCGAATACCGCTTCGAGTTCCCGGGCAGCGGATGGGGCGAGCTGGAGGGCATCGCGAATCGGACGGATTTCGATCTCGGTACGCACACCGAGCACTCGGGCGTTGACTTGTCATATTTCGACCAGGGGTCGGGCGAGCGCTATCTGCCCTATGTGATCGAGCCGGCAGCCGGGCTGACTCGTTCACTGATGGCCTTCCTGGTGGAGGCCTACGTCGAAGACGAGGCGCCGAACACCAAGGGGGGAATGGACAAGCGGACGGTGCTGAGGCTCGATCCCCGGCTGGCCCCCGTCAAGGCCGCGGTGCTGCCGCTGTCCCGTAACGAGGATTTGTCCCCCAAGGCTCGTGATCTTGCTGCCGCGTTGCGTCGAAGCTGGAATGTGGATTTCGATGACGCCCAGGCCATCGGCCGGCGGTACCGCCGGCAGGACGAGATCGGTACGCCGTACTGCATCACCGTGGACTTCGACACGCTCGACGACCAGGCGGTGACCGTGCGCGAGCGGGATTCGATGCAGCAAGATCGCGTCTCTCTGGACAAGGTCGAGGATTACCTGGCTACTCGCCTGATCGGCTGTTGATGATCACCAGCCCGGAACTCACCCGAACCCTGCAGATCGGCAACATCGCCGTGGAAACGCCGGTAGTCCTGGCGCCGATGGCAGGGATCACCAACGCGGCATTCCGGCAGCTCTGCCGGGAATTCGGCGCCGGTCTTTACGTCTGCGAGATGATCACCTCCCGCGGCATCGTGGAGCGCGACCGCAAGACGCTGTCCATGCTGCGGTTCGACCCCGGCGAAGCGATCCGGTCAGTGCAGCTCTACGGGGTGGACCCGGTGATCATCGCCCGGGCCGCGGAGATCCTCTGCGTGGAGTACGGCGTCGACCACATTGACCTGAACTTCGGCTGCCCGGTGCCGAAGGTGACGCGCAAGGGCGGGGGAGCGGCGCTCCCGTACAAGCGCGACCGACTGCGGATGATCTTGAACGCGACCGTGGTGGCGGCGGCTCGCTATGACGTGCCGGTGACCATGAAGACCCGGATCGGCATCGACCATGATCACCAGACATTTCTGGATGCCGGCCGGATCGCGGAGGAAAGCGGTTGTGCCGCCATCGCCCTGCATGGTCGTACTGCGCAGCAGGCCTATTCCGGCTGCGCAGACTGGCAAGCCATCGCCGCGCTTCAAGACGCCGTCACTATCCCGGTCCTCGGCAATGGTGACATCTGGGAGGCTGCCGACGCACTGGCGATG
>DATFOP010000475.1:0-5610 GCA_035265505.1 Propionibacteriaceae bacterium
TTGTACTTTCCACCGCCGCTCAGGGATGAGACCAAGATTGTGGGGGCAGCGACAGATGAGCTGCGCGTCCCCGTCACCAACGTTGAGCAGCATGTAGAAGAGGCTTGAGGATCAGCGCGCAGAGCCTGGACGAAACCGCCCCGGTGGTTCGGTCTGAGGTTCGAGCGTGTCGTCCGGAACCGGGCTGATGATAGGCACCGGTGAACTCATGGGGATTGAGCTCATGGGCGACGCGCCCGGGTTGGGGGTGCGGTGATCGTCAGCTTCTTCGCTGTGAGCCGCCCCCGGCGGTTCGCTGCCTCGGAGAGCAGCCGGCGGTCAACCTCGCTCGGGGCATCCGCCGTTGGGACGGGTGCTGCGGCGCCTTGATATGCAAGCTTTGCCGCCTCCCGTGCGTCGGCGGAGAACCATCTGCACGGACGCTAAGCGTCGCTGGAGATGGGGCTGGCGGGGTACGGGAGACGTCCAGGTGCCTCGCCGCTCAAAACGTGCGCCCGGAGTCCGGCATCGCAGATGACGTAGCCCCAATTGACCAGCCGCTCCTGCAACGATTCCTCCATCGCGTCAAGCCGGGTTGGTGTCGCGGCGAGTTCCATAGTGACGGCTACGTCTGCTGGGAGCCGATCGGCCAATGGGTAGTCGGCGACATGGCTGCGAATGCCGATATACATCCCGCTACGCCGATTGTTTTTGAATGATTCAATGACCTGCCGCTTGCGAAGCGACCTGACCTGATTATCAATCACCTTCAATACCCGCACCGTTTGCTGGGCCCAGTCCGACGGCGGATCAGCATCGGGTTCCAGGATGCCGCCGGCGTCACTGACGAGAATCCTCGAATACCGCTTCCACGCGGTTTCAAGCCCAAGATTGTCGTACACACCACCGTCGGTGAGCCGAATCTCGTTACGGAACTCCTCACCAGTGAGCACGTTGCCCTCCTCGGTGATCCAGTCCTCGTGCTCCAGATCCACCGTGCAAGGAGAAAGCACGGGCGGGAACGCCGACGACGCCGCAACAGCCACTGCCAGCGGCAGGTCGGGTTCGTTGACTCGACCCACCCGATAGTCGGCAAGATACGGCTTGCTGAACCGCATCAGCACGCCCGACTCCAGATTCGTCGCGTTGATCACAAACCTCGGCCGGTCAGGCAGATCCTGAAGTGTCGTCTTCGCGAAGAGATGTTTGCGATAGGCCCTTGCGACCCTGTCGGAAACCGAGGTGAACGGAAGCACGGCCCCAACGAGCAGGGACGTCACATCGACACTTGTGGCAGCCATTGCACGGATGGGTTCCACAACCCGAGAATCGAACTTTTTGGCAACTCCAGCTTCGCTGAACGCCAACTGCGCCCAATTCATAGCGAGTACTCCGGCCGTAATCGATCCTCCGGACACGCTGGAGACCCGGTCAAGCAAGGGGAGCATCCCGGCCTCATTCAGGCGCCACAGGACGCCCAGGTGAAACATCATCGCCCGGTAACCACCACCAGACAGACAGAGCGCGGTGCCCGTTTCGGGCTCTCGCTCAGCCTCTCCACGAATATGCCGCACGGGGTCGTTCGTCACATGCAATTCATCGGCGGATGCCAATGCTGCTCTGAGTTGGCTGGTCACGTGATGCCTCACCTTCCGAAGCCTCTATGACCTCTGTTCCGGCTTTCGGGATGGTTGCGCTGGGATCAATCATGCCGCCAGGCAAGCTGCCCTGGGAAGGGTTTCCTGGTCGATCATGAGGGCAGCCTCCACAGCCGGCGAGCCTGGCTGGTGACTGCGGCCACGGCGCGCATGGTTACACGATCGACAACCATGCGTTCGTTCCACAAGTCAGGGCAATCGCCAACCACCGTAGTGGTTCCCCTCTTCCAGGGGCTGCACGCGCATACCGCTGAGCGCCTGAAAATCTTCTGGCCCACGACATCGACCTCCACGGATGAGCTGCCCACGGTCGGGTGGCGATTCCACCGATGGTCGTGACTCTGGCGTTGGCGGCCGATGCGATCCCAAGGAGCAACCTCGTTGGACGCCGCGGCACCCGATGCCTGACGTAACCGGCTGCGGGCGATCGTGTCGCGGGCCGTGCTACGGCAGATCCATCACAAATCTCCGCCAGACGGCGGACCGTACGCAGATCAATGGCATCGCTTCCCAGCGACCTCCGGGCGCATCGCCCGCATCATCGAGAACCTCGGGTTTTCCGTCGACATCACCGAGGAGGTGGAACGTGGCCTCGCCGAGCCAGGGGGCTGCCGATTGCTGATCGTCAATATCGGGAATCCCGCTGACCCGCGCCCGTCGGAGCTGATCGAAGCAGCTCGCAGCGGAATCGAGGATCATCTGGCCAGCGGCGGAGCGCTCCTGGGCGTTCACTCCAGCGCACCTCGATGACCACCATGTCCAGTGGCCGTCGATCCTCGGCGGCAGTTGGCTGCGCGGGCGCAGCATGCATCCGTCCCAGGGCGAAGCCACCATCTCGCTCAGCACCGGACAACACCCCATCACGTACGGGCTGACCGACTTTGTGATCTTCGATGAGCGGTACAGCGACCTGCAGACCCAGCCGGACCTCACCGTGTTGTACGAGCACAGCTACAACGATCTCCGCCATCCACTCGTGTGGGCCCGGCAGACCGACCCATCTCGCGTGGTCTACGACGGTCTTGGCCACGACACCGCCTCGTACGACAGCGCTGGACACGTCGAACTTCTGCGCCGGTCGGGCCCGTGGCTTCTAGGAGACCTCTAACTGAATGCGAGCCACCGCAACTTGGCCGCCAAACGACTGAGGTCCACGCTTCACCCTTTCTGAGCGTGCTTTTCCTCCGGTCGGGAGCGCGCAGCGCAGGCAACGCCCCAGCGCCCTGTTCAATCAGAGAAGCGAGACCTACGCTGGAACTGGTCGTCGACGTGCGTTCGGACTCCGCGGTGCTCACTCCGGGCGCCCTCCGAGTCCACGCCAAGGACCGGACAGAGGCCTGCGATGTTCTTCGAGGTTCTCCTGGTGATCGTGCTGGTCGCCCTGGTCGTGGTGGGGCTGAGCTTGCGGGTGGTCAAGCAGTTCGAGCGTGGATTGATTTTCCGGTTCGGACGTGTCCTGGACCGGGTCCGGGCACCGGGTCTGACGATGCTGATACCGGTGGTGGATCGGCTGCACAAGGTCAGCCTGCAGATTGTGACGATGGCGGTGCCCGCCCAAGACGGCATCACCCGCGACAATGTCACCGTCAAGGTGGACGCGGTCATCTACTTCCGGGTGATCGACCCGGTGCGGGCCATTGTCAACGTCGAGGACTATCGGTTTGCGATGTCGCAGGTCGCTCAGACCTCGCTGCGGTCGGTGATCGGCAAGAGCGATCTGGATGATCTGCTGACCAACCGGGAACGGCTGAACGAGGGCTTGGAGTTGATGATCGACAGCCCGGCGGTGGATTGGGGCATCCACATCGATCGGGTGGAGATCAAAGATGTAGCGCTGCCGGATGCGATGAAACGGTCGATGTCTCGACAAGCCGAGGCCGAACGGGAGCGACGCGCCCGAGTGATCTCCGCCGACGGTGAACTGCAGGCCTCCGACAAGCTAGCCCGGGCCGCCGAGGCCATGGCGCACACCCCGGGCGCCCTTCAGCTGCGGCTGCTCGAGACCATTGTCTCGGTCGCCGCGGAAAAGAACTCCACCCTGGTGTTGCCATTCCCAGTCGAGCTGCTCCGGTTCCTGGAACACAACACCACCGCCCACGCCGGACAAACCCCGCCCCAAACAGCGACCCCGCAGCCCCAACTCAGCCCGGAGCAGATAGCCGATGCCCACCGAAACGAGCTAACCCAAAGCCCCGCAGACCGGTTAGGGCAATCAAACGGTGACAGCGAAGCGCATGGGGTCACCAGGCGTTGAGCACCTCTTGAGCGTGCCAAGTGGGATCTGCCAACGACCTCGCCAGTAACCGCCGGTGGCGTCCCGATCACGTTCGCCACCGATGGGATTGAGGCCGCCGTCACCGCGGCTCGCGAACTGGCGGGTGACGGGGTGGTCTCGGTGGCCGGTGCGAAGCTTGCCCGAAGCTGCCTCGACGCTGGGCTGCTGGATGAGATCATTGTCAACCTCGTGCGGCTCCGCTAGGGAAAGACGTTCCCTTCCTGGCCGGAGCTCGGGAGACGGTCCGGCTCGAGGACCCGGAGATCACCTCTGCCCCCGGAGTGGTCCACCTGCGCTACGCATGAGCCGCTGACCTGGGCGACGCTGGCCGGGACGGAATGATCCAACAGCTGACGGGGTTGTCGCGCGCATGAAGTCTGTCGTGTACTCGCGCACCGGTGATCCATCGGTCCTTCGGCTTGTGGATCGCGATGTGACCGAACCGGGACCTGGCGAGGTTCGTGTCCGTGTCGTCGTTTCCGGTGTCAACCCCACCGACTGGAAGTCGCGTCTTGGCTCCGGCGACGGTGCCGCGCCGCCGTTCCCCGAGGTCACGCCGAATCAAGACGGGGCGGGTGTGGTCGATGCACTCGGGGATGGGGTTGTCGACCTTGCCGTGGGGGATCGTGTCTGGGTGTATCTCGCCGGTCACCAGCGGCCGACGGGTACTGCACAGGAGTACACAAACCTGCCGGCGGGCCGGGTCGTCCGACTTCCCGGCGGCACTAGCTTCGACATCGGCGCCAGCCTCGGTGTACCGGCCATGACCGCTCACCGTGCCCTGACCGTGTCAGAGGACGGACCGCAGCGGCTGCATCCAGGTGCCCTCGCGGGCGAGGTGGTGTTGGTGGCCGGAGGCGCGGGTGCGGTGGGTCATGCCGCCATCCAGCTCGCGCGCTGGGCTGGTGCCACGGTCCTCACAACTGTCTCCAGCGCGGCTAAGGCGGCGCTCGCGACGGCGGCCGGCGCCCACCATGTCATCAGCTACCGCGACCAGGACGCCGCAACCGCCATCAAAAAAGTCGCGCCTGAGGGCGTCGACCTCGTTGTCGAGGTCGCGGCAGCAGTGAACGCGCAGCTCAACCTTGATGTGGTCAAGCCTCGAGCGTCCGTTGCCATTTACGCCAACGACGGCGGCGCGGAGTTCACGCTCGATGTCAGGCAGAACATGATGAAAAACCTGCGTTACCAATTCGTTCTGCTCTATACCGTCGGCGACGCGGCCTTGAGGGCGGCCGTGGATGACATCACGCTTGCGCTCGTCGACGACGCGCTGCCGGTCGCCGAAGACGCTGGCCTGCCGCTGCACCGGTTCCCGCTGGCAAAGACAGCCGATGCTCACCAGGCCGTACAGGACGGAGCAGTCGGGAAGGTCCTAATCGACGTCCTCTAGGACATCGAAGCTTTGTGAGCAAAGGAATTTGAGGTCGATGGGATCACCTCGTGGAACGGCCGATCACCGGGGCCCTGGATCGTCGGGTTGACCCAGAACATCAACTCGTCGACAAGGCCGTGCTCCACCAAGAAACGCGCGAAGGCCCCACATCCAGAGCTGATCAGATCGCGATCGTGTTCGTCCTTGCCGTTGAACAGCTTCGGCCACGTCGCCCTCGATGAGCGTGGCGTTCCACTCGAGCGGGGCAGTGAGCGTTGTAGAGGCTACCCATTTGGGCATCGGGTTCAGCATGTCGGCCCAGC